>NZ_RRYW01000046.1 GCF_014861365.1 Psychrobacter sp. FME6 | reverse complement strand
CTAATCAGGTGTTCTATAATATCAATTAGCGTTGCACTTGGTATGTTAATCTAAGTAATTATTGGATTGAAACGAACGGTTAACTTTGCATTGCTATCTGTAATAACAGCGAACATCTCACCTGTCAATATCTGTCTGTATCAGACTATCAAACACAGCATCAACATGGGCTACTATACGCACTTTCTTATTAAGAAACTGACTAAAGCATGCCATCAATTAGCATATTTATAGTTGCTGGTTGCAACCGTATCCATTTCAAAACTGGCCATAATGGTGACGGTCAAAGACAGAAAGCTAAAATCAAAAAAACCATCAACCATATGATATTTCTGCATTATATAGAAACAACAAGCACATTGCTGGATAATTTGTATTTGTGATAAAAATGTATCAAAATATTTTGATATGTTTGTTTTAGCACAGATATTAAGCGTTTTCCAGTAATTGACAAATTAATGTTCAAACTGATGAGTGTCGTAAACAACTATTTAAGGTGTTGTCGCTAACTAAGGTGTTGTCACTAATATTGTCTCTCGCACTTATGCTCTCTATCTTCCAATTGGCACACAAGTCATACCTACGCCTGTATAGTAACTATGCAGCAATCGTTTCACCTCCTTCTAATTAACGATATAATAAACAGTCAAATACAATGGTGACTGCTATGGCAACTTCTAAAGTTTTAAACAAAAGCCTCTATTTACTCAGCGCGGTACTTATTGTTGCTTGTCAGCCTCCACCGCCGAGCGATGAGCCACTGACGGCCGCCGACAGCGCGAGCGTAGATAACTCACTTAGCATTACTGATGATAGTGTCACCATGACGCCCGATTATCTATTAAGTATAAAACCAACACGCTATCAGCCAAGTCTTGGTCTACAAGGTAACATCGAGCCTATCAAGAAAATTAAACTCATTGCAGTACATCCAGCCACCGTCGAAGAAATACTGGTCAGTAAAGGTCAATGGGTAGAGAAAGGCGCGCCATTGTTCATTGTTAGGCGGCTGAATACAGCAAGCCAAACGACAGATCCATCCAATACTACAGATGAACCTTCTTCAGAAACAAACGCAGCGGCGCAGGAAAATCTATCCGCTGACGATACAAGTAATTCAAAACAGCAAGATCTAGCAAAAGATACGGCAAAAGCAAAAACCACTTCTAAACCCAGTCAGCCTAAGTCTGATAATAAAACAACCGTAAAAAACGCCCAAACAGATAGCCAAGAGCCCTCAACGACGACATCAGGCGTAGAGAATGCTGACCGCGCTACCAATACCAAGCCACAGTATAACTTGACGACGGTGTATGCCAGCTTTTCAGGGCGTATAGAAGGCTTATATGCTAACACTGGACAAAAACTAGAAGCCCGCACCCCTATATTGCAACTCAGTGATGAGACCAAATTACATTTTACTGCAACCCTCCCTATCCAGGCAGAGCCTCAGCTTTCAGTTGGTCAAACCGTCAATTTTACAGCCGAAGGTGCGCTAGATAAGTTTACTGGGCAAGTCAGTAAATTGACCACAACCACTGAACCAAAAAGACTGTTAGTCTCTGTTAACGCCATTGAAAACGAGATAAGCCGTGACAAATTATTGCCCAACATGAAGGTAACAGGACGCGTCAACTATGGTCAAATAGAGGTCGGGGTCATCGTCCCTAAACGTGCGCTGCACGATGTCGACTTGACAGAACTGCACTCACCACCATATAAGCCGCTTAGAGAATTGACTGCTAATGTGTGGATTATCGAACAAGACCAGCGCTTGACACTTCAGCCTATCGAGGTAATCGAGTTTGATCCCTCTACCAATCAGTATTTAATTTCGGGTATCAGCAACGACAGCTTAATCTGTTTGGCTAACTTACCGATTGATTCTAAAGGGAAAAAAGTTATCGTTTCATAGTAATACCTGCCGGCAGTTACATTTTGTAGAAACATTAACAAAGCCTCTCTTGCTTTGTAACCGCTAAATTAGGCACTATGCCTTTATGATATATAGCATTAAGCGAGTATTTTGAACCGTTTATATTTCATGGCTTAGCTTATATTTAATGACTTAAAAGCTTGATGGCTTTAAAGCTCAACATTTTGACAAACCATAACAACAACTAGATAGAGGACAACTTATGAGTAAGCAGATTTTATTGATTGAAGATGATCCAGATTTAGCCGAATTAATTAGTGATTACCTCACGATGAATTATTATGATGTACATCATGCAGGTCTTGGTCAAGAAGGTCTTGAGTTATTAGACACCAAAGAGCGCGATATTGATTTAGTCGTACTTGATTTGATGCTACCTGACATGGACGGTATGCAAGTCTGTCAAAAAATTCGTAGCAACAAAAACAACATGACCAATAAAGTGCCCATCATCATGCTAACAGCAAAAGGTGATACCACAGACCGTGTATTAGGTCTTGAGATGGGTGCCGATGATTATATCGCCAAGCCTTTTGAGCCGCGTGAGCTGCTTGCTCGTATTCGCGCTGTTATCCGTCGTCACGAGCAGCCCAACCAAGCAGACAGTCAATCTGACAGCTTAACTTTTGGTCGTCTGAGCGTATTCCCTGACAGCCATGAAGTGACTATCGACGACGAGCCTGTGCGTTTGACCACGCATCAGTTTCAATTACTGCATTATTTTGCCACCCATTCTGGTAAAGTGTTAAATCGTGAGCAGCTTTGGCAAGCGATGCCAAATGATGACAGCTCAGACAATATTGATCGGGCGATTGATGTGCATATTTCACGCCTCCGCGCCTTGATTGAAGACAATCCGCGCCAGCCAAAACGTATTATCACGGTGCGCGGCGTCGGTTATCAATTTGCCACTGATCAGGTTTAATTGTAAATAACGGCCAAATAATCACAAAAGAACCCTACTGTTTAATTCGATATTATCAATTAAGATATTATAAATTAAACAGTATGGGTGGCCATAAATAGCTGATAACAGAGATGGTTTAATGCAGCAATTGGGTTTTCGTTCCGTATTTGCTAAGTTATTTGCCAGTGTCATGCTGGCACTTACCTTATTTGCAGTGGCAATGGTACTGTTGACGCAACTTGTGCACGATAAAGACGCAAGTATTCGCTCAGAAGTATTAGCAACGCAGATTTTAGGACAAATAGATCCGTTTTTACACGAACTTAATATCTCAATAAGCAAGGACAGTCGGCTACAGTCACGTTTTATGCTCGCTGTTGTCAAAAAAAGCTTTGATATCTTTGACGAATCATTGCAAGCAAAGATGGGCTTATATGACAATCAAGGTCGTTTGCTTATGCAGACAGATCACAGCGACTTACCACTAGAGTTGCCGCCTACCCCTTCGCTTTTCTCACGTGTATTCCCTTCTTTTTCAGATACCTATCCTACGCAGCAAGCCCAAGTATATAGCAGCACTGGCTATACCTTACTGTATGAATCTCGCTTGCCACCCAAAAAACCCGTGCTTTCTGCGGCGCTCAACTTATTTACAGGAACCTTGTTGTTATTGCTTATCATGGCAGGCGTGCTGTGGCTGATTGCGCGTACGATGACCTGGCGTATCAATCAGATGAGCCAACAGATGACCCAGTTGGGTGACGGTGATTTTACGGTGCGAGTCAATGCTCGGGGTAATGATGAGATTGCCTCGCTAGCCCGTGGATTTAACCAAGCCGCACAAAAGATTGAACACCTTATCGATGCCAATAATTTACTACTGGCACACGCCTCTCACGAGCTGCGCACCCCTATTACTCGTATCCGCTTGCAGATTGAGATGATGGATATGTTGGCAGGCGCCCTACCAACGGATACTAAAGAAAAATTCGATAAGCGCGCGCAAGCCATTAATCGTGACCTGTCGGGGCTCAATGATTTAGTAGAGAGTATTTTATTGGTTAGCCGTTTGGATGCCGGTCATGCCTTGCAGCAAGTTGAACATTTAGACTTGTACGATTTGGTCAATCAAGAGCGTCAACATTACCCTGAAGCAACTTTGATTGGCGAGCATATCGTCATTGATGGGCAATCATCGATGTTGACCCATTTGATTCGTAACCTATTAACCAATGCGATGCTACATGGTAAACCGCCTGTGACGGTCTTGTTATATGGCGTTCAAACCATCGATGAAGCCGACACTATTCCTGATTACCTGTTGCATACGGTAATGTGCAGTAGCTTTGTGGATTATAATAGCTCTGACTTTGAACCTTACGATGAGCAAGTCGATATCAATGAAGATGATGCGCAAGACCCTATAAATCTCAATGATTCATCCAAACTTGTTGATAACACCAAGTCTGACACAGTAGATTCAATCGCCTTATTACCCGCACCGCCGATTTATAAAAATGGTGAAAGTATTGCTACGGAAGATTCTGATGAGGTAAGTACGGATAATGAGATTGATAGTCTTGATAACAGTATAGCTGAAACAGAAACTAGCGCCCACATGACTCAAGGCTCTCAAAACGACTTAGAAACTACTACAAACTTAGAAACCAGTAGCGCCACACCTAAAATCAATCGTGAATTACCACTGATTACTAACGACCATAGCTTTACCAATGGTGTGACTGACAAAATTAAAAAGATGGTTTGGCATGCTGTCCCTGACGCTAGTGCCTCTGCTGAAACTATGCATGATACCGATAGTAATATGACTACTAAACCTAAAGACGGCTTAGTGACTAGAGGGCTCAATGCGCTCAAAAATGACTCTGCTCGCAACAGTGACAAAAACGCTGACAAAGCCGATAGCGATGCCAATGTCGCTAAAGACAAGGACAAGAGCAATTCGAAAGAAGATGCTATAAATAGTACCGATATGCCCAATGTACCGCGCAAAGAAGGCTTGTTTTCTAAGCATTTGAAAAAGACCAAAGCTGAACCAGTACGCCCATTACCAAAATATGCGGTACTGGCAGTGATTGACGAAGGCACAGGTATTCCTGAAGAAAAACGTGAAGATGTGTTTAGCCCATTCGTACGCTTACAGCAAAAGAACAAAGGCTCTGGTCTGGGTTTGTCTTTAGTGGCTCAAATTGTCACCGCTCACCAAGGGCGTATCATCACTGACACGCTCAATGGTCATACGAGATTTTTAGTCGTCATACCAGTCAAATACGACCCCCATTATCACCAGCATGATTAGATAGTTTATGGATTAGACTGGTGTCGTCTTTGTCTCTATCATCGCCATCCACCTCCCCTAAACACCCTATCACTAATAGCGATTAATCATAAGTCCGCCACGGATGTTCATATCCAAAGTACACGATAATATGCTATATTAGCGCCCCTTATTCTAGGGTTATTGACGTTTGTTTTTTTATTGGTTTCTTGCATTATAATAGAAGCCAAGCAATACGTTGATGACTATAAAAATTATTAGATTTTGAGCCCTCCATGAATGACATGATTGTCTTAAACGATGTGACTAAAAGTTTTTTAAGCGACCGCTCAATTAAAGATAAAGACGGAAAACCGCATTGGTTTACTGCCGTTGAGCCGACGACCTTAACTGTCCAACAAGGTGAAATATTTGGCCTAATGGGCTATTCGGGTGCAGGTAAATCTACCTTGTTACGCTTGATCAATATGCTTGAGCGTCCAGATGCGGGTCAAGTCATTATAGATGGTACCGACTTGACCACATTGTCTGCCAGTGAATTACGTATCGCTCGACATAATATCGGCATGATTTTTCAGCAGTTTAATCTGATGTCCAATCGCACTGTCTTTGATAACGTAGCGTTTAATTTGACCGTTGCAGGTTATCCAAGCCGTGATATTCATAAACGTGTCATGGAGTGTCTTGATATTGTAGATCTCACTGATCGTGCCAGTCACTACCCTGCCCAGTTATCAGGCGGACAAAAGCAACGCGTGGGTATTGCTCGAGCGATTGCACCGAGTCCAAAAGTCCTACTCGCTGATGAGCCAACCAGTGCACTTGATCCTGCGACCACTCGCAGTCTGCTAACTTGTCTGCGTGATATTAATGAAAAGCTTGGCGTGACCATCGTCATTGTGACTCATGAGATGAGTGTGATTCGTAGACTCTGTGACCGCGCAGCATTATTGCACCAAGGGCAATTGCTTGAAGTAGCTGATGTACGAGACGGTCTTATTCAAGCAACCACCCCGATTGGCAAAGGCTTAGTGCACGAAGACTAATGAGGCAGGAGAAATAAATATGTTAACTGGTAGTGATTTATCCGCCTCGATAGACAAGCTGTTTGCTCTACGCAAAGAGATTGTAAACGCGTTCGTTGATACCTTCATCATGCTCGGTATCTCAACGACAGTGGCTATCGTCATCGGTGGGCTGTTTGGGATATTCCTATTTTTATCAAGCGATCGGCAGTTTTTGCAAAACAAGACACTCTATGGTGTGCTGGGCGGCATTACCAACTTTATGCGTGCTTTTCCGTTTGTAATTTTGATGATTGCCATGAGCCCCTTTACCAAAACCATCGTTGGCACAGGTATCGGTCCTATTGCCGCATCATTAGTGCTCGCAATCGCTGGTTCATTCTATTTTGCACGTCTGGTCGAGCAAAACTTACGCGAAGTACCGCGCGGTATAATTGAAGCGACCGAGTCTATGGGGGCACGCCCTTTGACTATCATCAAAGTCTTGCTTAACGAAGCACGCTCAGGCTTGGTATTGTCGGTCACTATTCTCTGTATCAGTTTGCTGTCTTATTCAGCAGCGGCTGGTATGATTGGTGGCGGCGGTTTGGGTGATTTGGCCATTCGTTATGGTTATTATCGTTATCAAACCGAAGTCATGATTTTTATCGTCATTGTGCTCTCGTTTATGGTTATCGGTATTCAAGCCTCTGGTAATTGGTTCGCCACTCGCCTAGATAAACGTTAAAGGTTAAAAACCACACCATAAAAATAGGATATCGTCAGGTAAGCCTATTATGAATAACGCTCAAGATTTAGTGCCGATTCATCATAAGTAAAATGCTTGACTTTGTTACTGATACCCTTTAATTTTGATACTAACTTAACAGCCGTTAACTTAGCAGCATTACTATTGATAATGTTGCTTTTTTTAGTGGTTGTTTTTTATACTTTATTCCCTCCCCTTATTAAGGAAGCTCCATGAAATTAACAGATATCAGCCGTCAGTTAGCGACCGCATTTGCTGCAGTTGGCGTATCAAGTCTGGTCTTGGTTGGTTGCAACAACTCATCAGCACCTGAAGCGACTAAAGAACCTGTTACCGAAGGTTCAACAGCAGAAGCTGCCGCTAGCGATATCGATCCTGACCACAGCAAAATCATCATTGGCACCACCGAAGGTGACTTTGCCGACATGGTACGTAACCAAGTAAAAAACTCACTTGAAGCGCAAGGCTACGAAGTTGAACTGATTGCCTTTACTGACTATGTTCGCCCTAACCTTGCCTTGGCTGAAGGTGATTTAGACATCAACATCTTCCAGCATAAGCCTTACCTTGATACCTTCAAAAAAGAAAACAACCTTGATCTGGTAGAAGCTTTCCAAGTACCAACCGCACCACTTGGTATTTATTCAGGTAAAAAATCCACGCTTGATGACGTTCATAAAGGCATGAGTGTCTCTGCTCCAAATGACCCAAGTAACTTTGCCCGTGCTTTGGTGATGATGGATGATCTTGGTTGGATCACATTAAAAGACAATATCGATCCACTCAATGCATCAAAAACTGACATCGCCGATAACAGTAAATACGACATCAAAATTGTTGAATTAGAAGCGGCTCAACTACCGCGTGCGCGTGACGAAGTCGACTTTGCTATTATCAATGGTAACTACGCGACAGATGCGGGTATCAAACTGACTGAGGCACTATTCCAAGAGCCAAGCTTTGCTTACGTCAACTGGTCAGCGGTGAAATCTGCTGATGTTGGCAAGAAATGGGTTGAAGACGTCACGAATGCTTATAATTCTGACGACTTTAAAAAGTATGCCCACGACACTTTCCCAGGCTATAAGTATCCAAAAATCTGGGGTAATAATACTGATACAGCCCCTACGACAGATACTGCGCCAGTTGCAGAAGCGGCTACTCAATAATTAAAATGCTAAAACTTATCAAAGGTAAACTCAGATAAGTTAAGTGCCTTCTGAAGTTAAATAAAAAAAGCCCATTATTTTAAATAGTGGGCTTTTTTTGGTCTCAGCTTTATTAGTGACGGGGTTACTGGACGATTACTTACTAAAAATGACGTTACAGCCTGTTTATGGTTTGTAGGAAAGCGTCACCTGCCCTTTCACTTACAACCGCTTTTTTCTATAGTAGATGAGCTAAATAGAGATTGGGAAAATTATAATCACTATTCAATCTTCTATTAATCAAATAAATAACAAGGATAATAATATGTCTGCTAAAACTTATAATATTCGTACCGCTGGACAAGCCAATATACCGGTACTCGGATTGGGTACTTGGCAATCAACCGGTCAAGACTGCATCGATGTGGTTAGCCAAGGGCTAAAAATGGGCTACGAGCATATCGATACCGCCCAAGCTTATGGTAATGAAAAAGAAGTGGGTCAAGGTATCAAGCAATCAGGTGTGGCTCGTGACAAGTTCTTTTTGACCACAAAAATATTCCCTGACGACATGAAGTTTGAGCCTGAAAAATTAATCGCTGCGGCCAAACGTTCTCTAGAGGATTTAGATACCGATTACGTTGATTTACTACTACTACATTGGCCTGATGACCGCGTGCCATTATCAGAAACGATTCCTGCGTTATGCGAGTTACAAAAGCAAGGCTTGACCCGTCACATCGGAGTTTCTAACTTTAATATTGCCAATGTCATCGAAGCCAAAAAATATGCTGACGTGCCTATCGTGGTCAATCAAGTTGAGTTTCATCCGTTTATTAAGCAAAAAACGCTACAAACCTTTTTAAACAATCATCATATTTTATTAGAAGCTTACTCGCCACTCGCGCGCGGTGATGTGTTTGATAATGAAATCATCAAAGAGATTGCCGATAAGCATAATGTCACGCCAGCACAGATATCACTGGCTTGGATTTTGTCCGACAAGCATCGTGTTGCCATCCCCAAAACCGCCAATCCTGATCACCTGCAAGGAAATCTAGATGCGATCAAGGTAGAATTAAGTGCAGAAGAGCTAGAAAGAATCGGTAGTTTGGCTCGCTCTGATGGTCGCAAAATTGAACATCCAGATTATTCACCTGAATGGGATGATTAATATAGTCAATCCCATATAATACCAAACCCAAAAAGTACGATTAGCCGTGTCAAACTTGTTTAGTCTACAAGACGTAGCACTTGCACTCGTTTTCCTTGCTACTCTAATTTTTGTGAATGGTATAAATATAGTCCATTAAAAAAGCCACCGATTATATCGGTGGCTTCTTTGTGTCTTAAATACTATTTTTTTACTTCAAATAACCCCAGTTCGGGATAAGCCACATTGTAACTCATTGATACTATTTACAATGTTGCTACCTGTCCCTGCTGAGGCATGTTTTTGATGGTGGGTTTATAGGGAAACCAGCAATAAGCAATCAAACCTGACAGCAAGTTTGTAATAAAACCCGTGACACTACGATGGCGTGAATGCTCAATCTGACACAAGTTTTTCAGCTCCCCAAACACCGTCTCAACCAAAGAGCGATGATTGAGTAGTGCCTCATCCATAGGCTCAAGTAATTGGGGTTTCATATTACGCCGAAGTTTGGTTATCAACGTGGTATCACTGTGTTTTGTGAGCCACTCGTTTAGGGCTTTACTGATATAGCCTCTATCACCAAATAGTTTTCCAAATAAAGACGTTGCCATATCCTTAACTGGCGCTCTATCATCCGTATTGCCCGCAGTGACTTTGACGGAGACCAGCTCACCTTTATGATTGATAATGGCGTGTAGCTTAAAGCCGTAAAACCAGCCCATGCTGCTTTTGCCTCGGGTTGCAAGTCCCTTAAAGACTTTATGACGGTAGATACGTTTGTTATGACAAACTGCTATCTTGGTTGAATCAATATAGCTGATACCTGTACAGTCGCCCATCATGCTTTGCAAGTAGGCACATAATGGCATGATACTGCGTGGTATCAGCTCTATAAACCGTGAATAACTGGGCAAGTTTGGAAACTCCCGTTTCATCATGCCAAGCATGTGATGGTAGTAAAAAGACTTAAACTGTCGATACCGCAGTTGATGAAACAGTACCAAGATGGTCATAATCTCTGCTACACTTATCTGGCATGCTCTTAGCCGTTGACGGCCCGTTGCGATTAAATGAGCGTCAAACTCAGGTTTGAATTGCTGATAAAAGTCGTCAATATGGCAGTATAGTTCGGTTAGGTTGTCCATGTAAGAAGTCCTTGTTGTGAAGTTTGTCTTGGTAAACTTACTTTAGCAACTTTGGACTTCTTTTTTTATCTTTTTTTTGAGCGCTTATCCCGAACTGGGGTTCAAATAAGAATATTCACTATTGTTGTAGCGTTTCAGTCTCATGTACCTTTTCAGCAGGGTTATATTGCTCAGAATTAGGTACTGCACCGCTACGATTATTTTCTTTCATAGATTTCGCAACCTCTGGTGGCATATAGTTCTCATCATGCTTAGCCAACACTTCGCCCGCGACAAAGGTTTCTCCCTGCATTTTACCAGTCGCAACCACCCCTGAGTTTTCAGCAAACAGATCTGGCAAGATACCTTGGTAAGTCACTGGCACTGTCGATTCAAAATCCGTGATAGCAAACTCAACGCTCAAAGGATCATCTGGCGCGCGCTGAACACTACCCGCAACTACCATGCCGCCTGCACGAATGCGCTTATCTTGTGGTGCTTCACCTTGCGCAATGGCGGTCGCGTCAAAGTAGTAATCGGTTTGTTGTCCAATGGCATAAATCACCAGTACCACGGCTATCGCCGCCCCTGCAAGCGTAAACATAACCCACATCAGTTTTTTGCGACGAACTGCGTTCATACTACTACCTCATTGATGAGTCACTGCTTTATAAATTAAACTCTATAAAACAGAAAATATTAAAGAAACTCCCATTAGACGGACCTTCTAAAAAGTCTTTCTAACCGTACTTTTCTAATACCTATATGGTAGCATTTTTTGCACAAATCAATAAGCCCTATAGCAACCGATGAGGTTATATATTTATAAGTGAAAGGTTACCAATTTATTAGCTAACAATATGATTTAAGATGGTTTTTCTAAGAGGATTACTTGGTAGCCGGGCTAGGTTTTTTAGCGCCACGCTGTGCTTGACGCGCTTGTTGAATCGTTAGCTGCTTGATAAGCGCTTGTCTTTGTCGACGGCTATAGATGATGAAAATCAGCACCATACCAATCGTAATCGCCCAGCATGACCAAACAAAAACACCATGCTCACCCATGGCGATAAACTCAGAGACGCTATAAAAGTAAGGTTGCATCATATTTCCCTAGCCGTTATTTGATTTGGCAAAAGTCATAAAAGTTATTTGGTTTGGCCACGAATGTATTCTTTTACCCACGCTTTACCTTGGTCACGATATAAAATCAGGGTATTGGTACGATAAATCGCCAATGTTGCTACCAGTAAATAACTACCAATAATCATCAATAATAACGGCATCCACATGTCAGCCGACATTTTTGGTGCGGCGGTTAAGGTAAAAGTCGAGCCTTGATGCAAGGTATTCCACCACTGTACTGAATACTTGATAATCGGTAAGTTTACGGCACCAACGATAGATAAAATTGCCGCCGCTTTGCCACGATTGGCCGTGTGTTCAAAAGCGGCAAACAATGCCATCACCCCGGCATACAAAAATGCCAAAATCAGCATAGACGTCAAACGCGCATCCCAAACCCAGTAGGTCCCCCACGTTGGTTTTGCCCAAATGGAACCGGTCAATAAACTAATGACGCACAATAAAAAGCCCATTGGAGCAAGTGCCTGTGCCACAAGGCTGGCGGTTTTAATCTTCCAAACCAAATAAATCACCCCTAGTATTGCTAAGGCAAAATAAATGGAGATAGCCAGACTGGCAGCCGGTACGTGGATAAAGATAATACGGTAGCTATTACCTTGCAGATAATCGGGCGGGGCAAAAGCCAAACCCCAAACGCTACCTATTAGTAGACAGATAGTCGCTAAGATCGCTAGCCATTTGACCCAAGGCGAAAAAATACGAAAAAACTGCTTAGTACCCACAGTGGTCAAGAAAACCTGCCAAATGCGTTGCCACAGGCTAGGAGATGAGACATTATTTAGGTTGGGCATGGGGATAAACCTATTGCACAGCTTGTTGGTTATAGGGTAAAACGCCTCAGTGGCACACTATTCGCGAACCTATGAGCGTTAAACGCTGGATAGAATATACACGTCACTGTTTATTCGATTGTCTATTATAGCAAAGTTGCCAGTTTTCACCATGCTGTTAATATAAAGGGCTTTAATAGCATGCGCACACGCATTTTTAATTGAGCCATGACATTTTTAGAGTCAGAGCAATCACCCATGGCATAACCAAAACTGAGATGATACTGCCTGCCAATAACAAGGCTAAAATCGGTAAGCCATTCAGTCCGGTAGCAAACAAATCGACCGCCCCCGTGGCAAAAATTAATACTGGTAACTGCATGGGTAAGGCAATCAAAGGCACCAATACCGCGCCATTTTTTAGCGATAACGTCAAACTACTGGCGACCGCTGACAGCATCAGCAACATTGGACTCCCAGTGATAATAGAGGCCATCAATATCCACGCCTCAAACCAGCTCAGCTGAAACAAAGGCACAGCCAATAAACTAAGCGCTGCCACGATGCCGCTACTAAATACCCAATGTATGACCAAGCGGATAAGCACCCATAATGGCAGCGAGGCTTTGGCAACGACCAATTGTGCCAGCGTCCCGTTATCAAGCGCAGGCTTAAACAAACCGTCAACACCCATCACTAGCGACAATAAAGCCGCAATCCACACGGCTGAAACACCAAGGCGCTGTAATAGTGCAGGCTCGCTACCAACCGCTAACGGAAACAAAGTGATAATGACCAAAAACAGTACCAAAGGATACAGCCATTGTACTGCGCCCTGCTGCTTTACTTGCCATTCGCGTCGCCATAGCTGCATAAAACCAATGCTGCCACGTACCGCTGAGGGAGCGACACTTGAGCGCTCACCGACCACTTGTACCGGACTGTCTGTCATTATCCGTCCTTTTACTGATTACCGTTATACTGCACTTAAATAGTCAATCCAATAATAATGAATTCATTACCATAAGATTAAAAAATTATCAATTTTGTTGTTTGTTGCTTAAACCATATAATCTGATAAATCGAGCACTTGATTGGCTACGCCGACTGCCTGATGACTGGTCATCAGTATCGAGCCACCTTTATTAGCAAAATCGCGTAACCTGTCTTCCATACGTGCCACCATATCGACATCAAGCGCGGTAAAAGGCTCGTCAAGTAGCCATAAAGGCGTAACGTCAGGGGTCAATAAATATAGCCGCGCAAGCGTAATTCGCCGCGTTTGCCCAGCAGATAAATGGCTTGAGCTAATCGTCTCAAACCCTTGCAACCCTACCCAAGTCAATGCCTCGTCAATATCAACGGCGTTTGGTGTGATACCATATAAGTTCAGCAGAAAGGTTAGATTTTGCGCGACCGTCAGATTAGGATGAATACCCAACTGGTGCGACACATACAAAGGTTGAATAGGTAAACTTGCTGCCCCTTGATAATAAACCTCACCACTCAGCACCGGTAACAAGCCAGCCAACTGCATGAGTAACGTCGTCTTACCGGTACCATTAGCGCCCACTAAGTGACAGACGCTACCAGCAGCTAGATTAAGCGAAACCCTTTCACATAAAGGGTTCTCACCGCGCTGAACGGTCAGCTCATCGAGCGCAAGTAAGGCGGTATTCAGAGCCGTCATCAAAACCTCTCATTATTTATTAAGCAGCAGTCAACATTCATCACAAACACAGATGATGTTCATGGCATAATACTTTATGCTTACCACAACCCCACAGTATAACAAATTGTCGATTACTATGACCTCAAAACCTATGCAGACTTCAAAAGATAGCCAAAACTTAAACGATCAGAGCGCAGCGCCTCAGTCAGATACTTCGGCTAGTAGCCCCAGTTCTAAGAGCTCAAACCTAACCATAGACAGTCTAATCGATGCGCAAGTGGCGTTTATGCAGCAGTGGTTGCGCTCGCAAGCAGAGCCGCTGTCTATCGAAGCTTGGCACTGGTTTGGTGAACAGCCACTGAGTAACTATGTCAGTAGCGATGATTTGCAGCACCTCATTAATGACTGGCTGCTTAATCAGCCAATGAGTGAGGTAATGCGCGCCGATATTCGTGATATTTTGCATACGGTTATTTACCATCCGGTCAATGACAACGTGCCTTTATCAGAATTGGTGGATGACACGCAAGTTGAGACTCTTGCTAATTATGTGGGCAGCCATGAGCAGCAGCGCAATATATTGATTCATACGCTGGTTGGTAATGACACCTTTGCCGACTTACTGACTCAAACGCTCTATCACGCCATCAATGACTTTATGGAAACTACGTTAGATAAAGCTGGTGGTGTCGGCAAATTAATGAAGCTCGGACGCAGTTCTTTTGAAAAGGCCACCAATAAAAACCTCGATGAAAAACTGCAAACATACCTGCATCGCAATATTAAAGATTTGACCCGTCGAGCCGAAGCCAATGCCCAAGAACACTTATCCAACGAGGAAGTCGCGCGATTATTGGTTACTGGCTGGGCACGGATTAAAGATCAGCCAATTAGCGAAATCCAAACCTATTTACGCGATGAGCCGAACGATAGCAGTATTGAGCATATTGAAGCCAGCATTCAGCAAAGCTATAACCGCCTACGCCTATCACCTTATTTGCACAGTCTCGTGGCAGCGAGCGTCGATACCTGGTATAGCAACCATCAGTCAGATAGCATTGCGGGCGTGGCCGCAAGCTTAAATATCGATGAGCAGGCGATGGCGCAATTAAATACTACTCTATTGCCTGTCTTTTATGATGCCCTTGAAAGCCCTTGGTTAACCGCACATATAACAGCTATGCTCCAAGCGTTTTATACCCAGCCTGAGATCAAACAGGGCTTAGTATTCAGCAACGATTAATTTTCTATGATTTTTAACGTATTGTTTGCTGATCTTTAATCTCTATCTTTTATTAGCCAGTCCAAAATCTATGAGTCAATCTACTAAACTCAGCTTATGGCAAAAAATCAAACGGTTACTGACTGCTTCAGCACCGCAGACTATTGCCGATGGTGCACACTTGCCACCCCATTTAACAACCGTTGATAATGATACGATGCCAGCAGAGAATCAAAGTGTAGATACTAGCGACTCTCATACCGAGATTGGCACTGATACCGAAGTAGATACGAAAAACAATAACGAGCACTCACAAGCTAATGCCAATCCGCACACAGAACAAAAAGAGCGCCATGACACACCCATTATTGATTGTCTAAAACGATATTTTAATAACAAACAGTGGCACTATAACTACTATCAGCCCAAAGCGTATGATAGGCAGCAATCGCACTATTTATCCCTAAGGGTGCGGCATGAGCAGCTCGATTGTGGCTACCTATTTCGCGTTCAAGAAGAAAATAAACTGCTGGCAGTCTACGGTATTTTGCCCTTTTTAATACCCGAAAGTTATCAAAGCGCCGCCATGCGACTGATCTCTCAGATCAACCATGACATGTTGGTTGGCCATTTAGAAATGGATAACAGCGATGGCGAGATACGCTACAAAAATGCCATCAACGTCGAGACGGCTGGTATTGATGAGCATACCATTGAGCAGTTATTGCAAAGTGTTATTGCCATGATTACAGTCATTAATAAATTATTCAGTAATTTAATCGACAACCAGAACCCTGCTGAGGAGTTGCAAGACCTACTAATGGAGCTAAAGCAACAGATAGACTCATGAGCCTTTTTCTTACCAACGCAGTTTGTGCAATAAACCTGACCAATATAACCTTCAACAGATGATATAACTTCCTATAAACACCTTATTATTTAAACCTTTAAAACGCTCTACCTTTCAAACACTATCCAAAACAGAAATTATTTAAAACTATGCTAAAAATTGCCTACTCTGATATTTTTCGTTATTCCGTACCCGAAAAACACCGCTTTCCAATGCAAAAATATACCATGATTCCAGAGCGTCTATTAGCAGAAGGAACCATCCGTACCGATAATTTTTTTGCGCCTATACGCTTAAGCGAAGACGAGATTTTGACCACGCATACTGCGGATTATTGGCATCAACTAAAAACCCAAACCCTACCGCGTAAAGAAGCACGAGCCATCGGTTTTGAGATGACGTCGGAACTGGTAGAGCGTGGTCGTTATATTGCCCATGCCACTTATGAATGTGCCTTATATGCGCAGCAATATGGGGTGGCGATGAATGTCGCGGGCGGCACCCATCATGCATTTGCCGATCATGGTGAGGGCTTCTGCGTTTTTAATGATGTTTGTATCGCCAGCAACTTATTATTGAATCGCGGACAGGCACAAAGAATATTAGTAGTCGATTTAGACGTGCATCAAGGCAATGGCAACGCCAGTATCATGGCCGATGAGCCGCGTGTTTTTGTCTTTAGTATGCATGGAGCCAAGAACTATCCGTTTCGTAAGCAAGTATCAGACTTGGATATCGAACTCGCCAATGATACTGGTGATGCGGAATATTTACAGATTTTGATGGACACACTACCGCGCCTAATCGCTGACTTTGTACCCGATATGATTTTTTACCAATCTGCGGTCGACGTGCTGGCAACCGATAAACTAGGAAAACTCGGACTGACATTAGAAGGCTGCAAGGCGCGTGACGAATACGTATTACGTCAAGCTAAGGTCGCTAATATCCCCGTCGCCATTGTCATGGGCGGCGGCTATTCAGAAGATATCGAAGATGTGGTTGAGGCGCACTGTAATACGTTTCGCTTGGCGCAGCAGGTCTTTTTTGATGAAATGAATGGTTGATGAAATGAATGGTTGGTATAACGTCTAAATAAACGAGAAAAAATAATGTAACGAGGTTAGCAAGATTTAATTATGGCAAAAATATTGATTGGCATAGGGGTTTTGTTGGTTGTGATAGGCATTATTTGGTTAATATTTCCAAGCACATTTTCGTGGATAGGCAATATGCCAGGTGATGTTAAGTATAAATCAGGAAATACACGGGTTTATTTTCCAGTGGTCACCATGATTATCATCAGTATCGTTGCGACCATATTATTAAATGTATTCAACCGCTAATCCTACTTTACTGCAACTTAAAAAGTATTCCCTACTATAAAAACGCCATAACCCCTTGCCAGCCTACACGTAATCCAAGTACGGTTAAAATTAATAAAATAAGCTGGCGAAAGCGGGCTTGTGGTAAATAACGACGCAAACGAATACCAATTAAAAGAACGCTAATAGACAACACACTAAGCAAAGCAATCAGCTGCCATTCTCCATTACTCAAGGCCATAATAGGCTCACGTAAAACAATAATTTGAGCGATTTTACCTAAGAAATAGCACATATTACCGACTTTGGCGATGGTGTTTTTATCATTGCTTGCGGACAATAAATACATCATCAATATGGTCGACATAGCATTGGTCGCGCCCCCAATAATGCCTGCACTAAAACCAACAATAATAAGCACAGGCTTGGTATCGGGCAAGCGAACTTGCTTACCCAATAGCGCGCTGCTGACATAAAAACCAATAACAGCGGCTAAAACCAACAATATATAAGCGCTATCGACCCATAGCAAAAGCTTAGCACCCAAAATACTACCGAGTAAGCTGGTCAACGCCAGCAACCAATAGCGTCTGCCATAATAGATAAAGTTTTGCCAAACCGTGCGGCCACCACCTGCCAGCCAAGTCATCGCATTGAGTAATAGCGACGGAAAAATCACCAAAACAATGGCATGTGGTAACGGATACATACTGGCAAGCGCGGTTGTCGTTACCAAGGTCACGCCTAGCCCGCTAATGCCATGCAGCAGCGAGGCAAGTGCAAAGATAGCGATCAATAATAACGTCTGTGTGCTATCACTATCTATCATGTTTGTCATTTCAGCACGATCAATCGAGGCCTCATATTTAGTATGATACTTCTAAGCACATCAAGCACATCGTTATTGATGAGCACACCATTAGGCATCGTGACGCTGCCAAATTGCCTCACCAATAATACCGACTAATTGCTCGGCAATCTTATCTTTGCTTGTTTTCTCTAGCATAATATTATCGTGCTCATAATGCTCTGAGAAAAACACCTGCATGGCATTGTCATCACTGGCAAAACCAATATCTGCACGCGAAACATCATTACAAGCAATCAAATCCAAGTCTTTAGACACCAGCTTACCACGAGCATAGCGCTCGACATCCTGCGTTTCTGCGGCAAAGCCAACGACAAACAATGCTGGATGAGCGAGCGAAATCGTCGCTAATATATCAGGGTTTTTAACCAAACTTAGCGTCATGGCCTCTTGGGTTTTTTTGATTTTTTGCGGGGCAGCTTCCTCAGTACGATAATCAGCGACAGCAGCGGTTGCAATAAATATATCAGCAGCTCTTACGCTATCATGACCCAAATGCGTATGTTCATGAGCGTGTTCATCACCGCAACCACAGTCACCGTGGTGATGTTCATGAGTATGTTCAGGCAGATACTGTAGCGCACTATGCGTACCTTCCACACACTGCTGCGCTGCCATTAGCATATCTTTAGCAGACAATACATCGATACGCGTGACATTGAGCGGTGTCGGCAACGCTACTTTACCACCAGCAATCAAAATCACTTCTGCACCAGCGGCAACACAGGCACGCGCTAATGCAAAGCCCATTTTCCCAGTAGAGTGATTGGACAAATAACGCACAGGGTCGATTGCCTCCACCGTTGGTCCTGCAGTAACCACCACTCTTTTACCTGTTAATAACTGCGGCGTGGTTTGCAGGGCATTAAACAACAACACTTCGTCCAATAACGCTTCTGGCTCAGGCAAACGTCCTGCACCCACATCACCGCACGCCTGCTCACCGCTAGCAGGTGCAATGATTTGATAATTCATATCACGCAGCGTTTGCACATTTAGGTTGACGGCTGGGTGCGCCCACATCTGCTGGTTCATCGCTGGGGCAATAATGACTGGCGCCGCCGTTGCGAGGCACACGGTGGTCAATAAATCATCGGCCATACCCATCGCCAGCCGCGCGAGTGTATTGGCTGACGCTGGAGCAATGACGATTAAATCCGCCCATTTTGCCAGCTCAATGTGACCCATCCCCGCCTCCGCCTGCTCATCGAGTAATGAGATATGTACCTCATTACCGGTTAAGGCTTGTAGGGTTAATGGGGTGATAAAAGCTTGAGCGCCTGTGGTCATAATGACGCGCACATTAAAGCCCGCCTTGATTAATAGACGAGCAAAAATAGCAGATTTATAAGCGGCGATACCGCCGGTGATAGCAAGCACGATATTGGACATAAGCATGGCATCAATAAAAAAGTTGAAAGATAAAATTGCACTTATAGTATCAATTATGAGATAAGTTGGGTAAGAATTTGCGCATTTACCCCATATATCTGGCAACAATTTATTTTCAAGGAATGGCAATGGCGATCAAAGACTGGCATGAAGATGATAGACCACGAGAGAAGCTGTTAAAATTTGGTGCCGCTCGCTTGTCTGATGCCGAGATATTAGCCATCTTTCTGCGTACAGGTACCCAGTCGCAGTCAGCAATCGAGCTGGCTCGTCATTTGATTGAAAAGTTTGGCAGCTTGGCAGAGCTACTGGCGGCCCCTCAGGAAACGGTCCTTGCTTGTCATGGTATCGGCCCTGCTAAATACGCCCAGATACTCGCTTCGCTTGAGATGGGCACGCGTTATTTAGACAGTCAGCTCAAAACTGGTCAAGCACTTGGACGCTCACAAGCGGTCAAAGACTATATCAGCACCCAATTGCGCGCAGAGCACCGTGAGGTCTTTGCCGTGCTTTGTTTGGACAATGCTCTAAATCTAATCAACTTTGAGATATTATTCACTGGTGGCATCTCATCGTGTTCGGTCTGCATCAAGCACGTACTGCGCCATGCGCTGAGTCACGCGTCCAGCCAATTAATTGTCGCGCACAATCACCCTCACACGAATGCTACGCCTTCAACGGCAGATAATTTACTGACCTACGAGCTAAAAAAGGCCTGTGACTTAATAGACTTATCCTTGGTTGATCACATTATTGTCGGACGCAACGAAACGTTATCTTATGCCGAAAGCTGCTTAGCCCCTTTTGGCTAATTGGCAATAATCACTGGTTTTTAACTATATGAATAAAACTTGATACATATTGTCGACATAGCGTAGCATTTTAACTATTGATAGTCATCGACAACTGTTTCATATTGGTAGCCAACTTTGTCTTTTACTCGATAAGCTCTCATTATATAGACTGGTCATTATAAGTATTAACATCTTAAATCCATGCTATAACTACAGTTAGAGACGACTATTTAACAGAAAAAGAAGTCCGTTTTTAGACAAAAACAACTAAATTTATTCAAAAATTTCTTATTCATATATTTTTCACGCTTTTGGTTTAGCGTTACAAAGGAGATAGTCATGGCCATTGGCTTGTTTATTTTGGCAGTCATCATTCAGTTAGCCATGGTCTTGGCCATCTTTTTGTTGTCTTTATCACGTGTCACTGGCAGCATTGTCGCCCTGATTACGGTTATCGTAACCGCAGTTATTAGTCCTTGGTCGCTTATTTTGGGTATACCGATAGCGCTACTTTGCTTGATATTACTCATCGCCCCTATTCGCCAGTCATTAATTACCAAACCTGTGTATAAGGCTTTGGGCGGTGCGATGCCTAGCATGAGCGATACTGAACGCGAAGCCCTCGATGCCGGTACCAGTTGGTGGGAAAAAGAGCTGTTCATGGGTAAACCAGATTGGGATACTTTTGCTAAATATCCTTACCCAGAACTGTCAGAAGAGGAACAAAGCTTCATCGATAATGAAGTTGAAACTCTGTGTACTATGCTCGATGAGTGGCAAATCCAGCACAAAGACAAAGAGCTGTCACCTGAAGCGTGGCAGTTTATTAAAGCCAATGGGTTCTTGGGTTTAATCATTCCAAAAGAATTTGGTGGTTTAGAGTTTAGCTCTTATGCTCAAAGCCGCGTCATGAGTAAGATTGCCTCGCGCTCGCCAACTGCGGCGGTGACTTGTATGGTGCCGAACTCGCTCGGCCCTGGTGAGCTATTGATGCATTATGGTACAGACGAGCAAAAACAGCGCTGGCTACCAGGTCTTGCCAAAGGCGACGAGGTTCCCTGCTTTGGTCTAACCGGCCCAGAAGCGGGTTCCGATGCTGGTGCGATACCTGATACAGGCGTGGTCTGTTACGGGTTGCACGACGGCGAGCAAGTGCTCGGTCTGCGGATGAATTTTTCTAAACGTTGGATTACTTTAGCGCCTATCGCCACTGTCGTGGGCTTGGCATTTAAAATGCATGATCCAGAAGGGCTGCTTGGCGATCCCAAAAAGACCGATTACGGCATTACTTGTGCGCTCGTCCCTGCCAGCCATGATGGGGTGATTATAGGACCGCGTCATAACCCAATCGGCTCGCCATTTATGAATGGTACTGTCGATGGCAAAAATGTCTTTATTCCACTCGATTACATCATCGGTGGCGTTGAAAATGCGGGTCGAGGTTGGCGCATGCTGATGGAGTGCTTAGGTGTCGGCCGTGGTATCTCGTTACCCGCACTATCTACTTCAGCCAGTGAAATGACTTACTTGTCTGTTGGGGCGTTTTCTAAAGTTCGCGAACAGTTTAAAATATCTGTCGGTAAGTTTGAAGGCGTACAGGATGCGACCAGTCGTATGGCCAGCAACACTTATATGCTAGAAGCCTTCCGTCATCTAGTCACTTGTGGATTAAACCAAGGCGGCACCCCATCGGTTATGACCGCGATGGCAAAATATTATGCGACTGAGACCATGCGTAATGTGGTCAACGATGGTATGGATGTGGTTGGTGGTCGCGCTGTACAGATGGGCCCACGCAACTTTTTGGCGACCCCCTATCAAGCCATTCCAGTATCTATCACCGTTGAAGGTGCAAACATCTTGACGCGCTCACTGATGATATTTGGTCAAGGCGCGATGCGCTGTCATCCTTACCTATTTGATGAGCTACAATTGCTCCAAAGTGACGATAAAAAAGGCGCACTCAAGCAATTCGATACTCTATTCTTTAAACATCTAGGCTATACCTTCAATCGCGGGGCAAAAGCCTTTGTCGCAGGCTATATCGGTGGCAGTAACCACGCCCCTAGCTTCTCTGATAGCTTTACCCGTCCTTATTATAAGCACATTAACCGCTTGAGCGCAGACTTTGCCTTAACCGCAGACATGGCATTAGGGTTACTGGCTGGCGATTTGAAACGTAAAGAAATGCTGTCTGGGCGCTTAGCAGACATCCATGCGCACTTGTTTATCTGTACGGCTATTTTGCAGTTTTATCAATACGGAACAAAATCAAAAGCCGAACGCTTACATGCCGAAGTCGCCTTAAAAAACAGCCTTTATACTATTCAAGAAGCATTCATTTCTTTATTTGCTAACTTTCCTAATCGCATGGCAGCCAGCTTGGTCAGCTTTGTGACTTTCCCAAGTGGTCGTATATTTGCGCCAGTGAGCGATGAGTTAAAACGCCAATTGGGTGATACCTTTATGGATGACTTTGAAGCCAATCCATTCCGCGATTATCTCAAAACCATGATTTACTACAATACTGAGCCAGATGATGTCACTGGGCGTATGGAGCATGCCTATCAAACACTGCTCGATATTGAACCTTTATGGCAGAAGTTTAAAAAGGCGGAGCATAAAGACAGCTTTGAAGGGCTTACTTTTGAAGATCATGTGGTCTATGCCAGTCAAAATGGTGATATCACGGAAGAAGAAGCAGAAGTGCTTATTGAATATAATGCGCTGCGTTTCGACTCACTCTTGACTGATGTGTTTGACAAACATCTATCTAATGCTCAAGAACGTGATAACCCGCACAGCTTGGATAATGCGGTACAGCAACTGACTGACTACGCGCAACTAAAAAGTGAGGCACAAGCTAGAAATGGTACAGCGGTTGAAAATGAAGCAGCAGCCAACAAACTGAATGTCTCTGACCGTGATAATGAAAAAACGGGTGATGCCAACCCCGATCACGGCTATGAAAGTGACGGTGATGTAGAAATGGTTAAAGAGCAAGATACGGTAAAAGAAACAGCTGCACAAACGGATTTTGGCGATTCTAACCCAGAGGCGGAAGCACTCAATCATCGCCATCGTGATGCAGAATCACATCTCAATGAGCGTATGAACAACAATCATAACCGCCCCCATGATACTACTGCACCTGATAACACCAATAGTAATACCATGGAAACTCAAATTAAAAATTTAGAGCGCGAAGGCAATCTACATCACAAAGAGGATGATAAAGTCTAATCGTCCATTCTTAAAGCGTTATACCCTACTCTTACAAGCAAGGCTGTCTACCTCTGGCGGCCTTGCTTTTTTTATGTCTTTTGAACCTAATAAATAACTAAAAAATCACCACGGTCAATGCCATGCGCGAACACTATAGTTAGTGAAAAGTAAAATCGATACATCACGTACTGCAGGTACCGTAGCGTTTTTAAAGTATTTTAACTATAAATATGCTCCTCTATACAATCATATTCATCAATACTGGTTATTTTATGGCCATATCGCTACGACAAGGATTGTCCGGCTTACAGGAAATGATAAAAAAATCTTGCAGTACCCTTAACTATTATTTTATATTGTCCCCAAAAATGTGACTTCGAGCAATAATCACAATAATTTAATAATCGGTGGTGTTCTAAAAAGTATGCTGGCATCAGACATAGCCATAATTGACATAGAAG
>NZ_RRYW01000045.1 GCF_014861365.1 Psychrobacter sp. FME6 | reverse complement strand
AAAACTCACCGACCAGTTCCATGCAAATAATCTCAGGATCACTCAGCTTTGGCGCATAACCTGCCCCTCGCAAGGGTTTGGTGACGACTATTTTGTAATATTGCTCTACCATTAAATAGATATTGATGATAAATTCGTCTATGGGCATCTCATGACTCCGTTGTATTCTTGGTCGAAAACAATAGATTAGTGAGATGCTCTTCTTTTTTCAATCACTTTCGATGTTGAGAGTGGGGTAATACCTGTATCAGATTATAAGCTTGCCATCTCTGGCAACTCAAATGCTATCAATGCCTATGGTGAGAAACAAACACTCACTATTAATGCTAGCCCTGCCAACAATAAAGTACCGACAAAAATCAATGAGGCAAAGGTATCTATTAAGCTCAATAAAACCATCGAAGGCGTAAGTTTAAGCACTGAGACGCTCACCCTTGATGCCAAAGGACAAGCGGTAGTAGATATCGTTGTAGCTCCAACATTAACAGCAGCAGAGCGCAAGGCGCTTGCTAAAGATGGTATCAGTTACACGGTAACGTTGTCTGAGCCCAATCATTCAGTGACTGTAGCAAAGGATAAGAGTGGCGTTGAGATACCCGCTGCAAAGTATGACATCAGTTTTAATGATAGTAGTAAAAAACAATTATCAAGCTCAGGTGACAGCGCTATTATTAGCTTCCGAGTAAATGATAAAAATGGTAGGGTAATTGCTAATCGAGATGTCACAGCAACTTTGCCAAAAGCTCTAGTCGACTCTGGCTTACTGACTTTAGATAGTGCTGCGACACAAACTACCAATAGTAAAGGTGTAGTCAGTTATAAAGTTAGTGTTCCAGCAGGTTTGACTAAATCACAGAGAGATAAGCTGGAAGCGAAAAAAGACTTTGTGTTAACTGCTAAAGCGGTTGAAGCATCGGGTGCAAGTAGTACTATTAGCAGCTCGTCTATAGAAATTAGTTCAGCTGTAGAAAAAAGCGATATCAAACTAACCTCTATCAGCTCACCTAAGGTGGTCACTGTCACAGACAAGCAGTTTGAGATCCAAGTATCTGCTAAACGCTCTAACGGTAATGCCGCAGCTGGGGAAAAAATAAAACTTGTGATTAAGGGTTTGCCGGGAGTCAGCATTCAAGGTAATGAACAAACAACAAACGAAGCCGGTAATGCGAAATTTACCGTCAACCTTAGTCAAGATCTAAGTAAAGAAGAGCGGACAGCGCTAGTTGACTCGGATATTCCTTACACTGCTATCTTAATAGATGGTGATGGTAAGGAAGCAAAAATTGAAAAGAAAGTTGATGTAGTTCAGCCAGCAACGAGCTTAGAGTTTTCCACTATTACAAGCCCAACAATTAGTGAGCTTGGCGGTAGTGGCTTTGTGAATGTCAGACTAACAGACAAACAAGAACCTAATCAGCCGATTAAAAACAAAGAAGTTAGTATCCAACTGGGTAAAAAAGCACAAGACTATGGCGTCACGCTCGACAAAGTCAGCAACAGTACTGATTTTAATGGTGAGACTACCTTTAAAATTACTATTCCAGAAGGACTCACTACCGCACAGCGTACTGACTTGAAAGCTGCGGGTATCAATTACCAACTGTCTTATGTTGAAAGCGGTATCAAATATGACTCTGTAATAAAAAAAGTCGCTATCAGTAAACCCAAAGTTGTATTAGATATCTTAAACAGCAGTAATCAAGCGACTTATAAACTCAACAATGTGGGTGATAACAAAGTCATTCAAGCTCAGTTGAACAATCAAACTGATAAGACTTTAATTGGTGGTCAAGCTGTCAGTTTAGTGTTTGATAATAATAAATTGGCACAATTATTGACCGTTAATGGACAACTAGGTTCAGCAAATATTAAAGCGGATACTGATGATAATGGTGTCGTTAGCTTTGATATTGTCGTGCCTAGTAACTTGACTGATGATGAAAAAGAAGCATTAAAAGGTAAATCTCTAACAGCAACACTGACTGAGTCAGTAACGGGTAAAACACAAAAGGTAACTGTCGAAGTCCAGTCTATGACCGCAGCCGTCTTGTTGAGCAACACCCAATCAGAACCGTTGAATTTAAATGGTGGTGAGACACAAATAACGGTGATTGCACAAGACAAAGATAACAATATCGTTACTGGTCAAAAAGTTTTTCTTGCGCTGCCAGCTACTGTCGCCAGTAAAGGGGTTACCTTGGTATCTGGTAGCCAAACGACTGATAATTCGGGTAAAGCCGTATTTACTATTGCCGTACCCAATAACTTAACTGAGGATCAGAAAAAGGCCATTGGGAATAGTTTTGATATTGTGTTATCAGCCGCGGACGCTAGTGGCAATATCGTTACTAAAAGTGCTACTGTCAGTACGGAAACTCCAGATCTTAATGGTACTAAAGAAAACCTAACTATCGGCGCCAATAAAGTCGTCAATACCAAAGGTGATAGCTTTAAAGTGTTTGTACGCGTCGCTGATAAAGATAGCGCTGTTAAGGGTCGCGAGGTTCGCTTAAACGTTGATGAACCAATTAAAACGGGCGTTAGCATAACCAACGGTACGGCGACGACTAACAGTGATGGCGTGGCTACCTTTGATCTAAAGCTTGAATCAGGCGCAAACGTCGATCAGGCCTTGCTTGAAAAAGGTATTAAGCTAACGGCAACCACGACCACTGCTAAAAATACTAAATTAGAGCAAAGCTATATCGTCGCCGTCGATACCGCAACTATCGATAACTATCAAATACTAGTCACCTCAGACAAGTCCACATTGACGACCGGCGGTGACCAGACCAACGCAACCTTCCGCGTGACCGATAGCAATGGCGGTATCTTAGCAGGCGTGCCAGTACAGCTGAGCATTGCCAATCTCGCTGCTAGCGGCGCGGCATTGACCACTCCAAGTATGGTTACCACTGACGCCAACGGTCAAATTGACGTCGGTATCCTTTTGGCGGCCAATAACATCAACGCGCGCTTAAATCATGCCATTGATATTGAAGCTAAGATTACGACGCCAGTTTATGATGCTAAAGGTGACGTAACACTAGAAGTTCGTGAAAGGAAAACGCTAAGTTTGTCTGCGATTGGTACTATTATTGATATCACCGCATCAGAAACTAAGCTTAAAGATGGTCAAGCCACTACTATTAGCACCACCCTTATCGATGGCGCAGGGCAAGCGATTGCTAATGCTGATATGGAGCTGGTCAATGCTGATGGCACCATTATTGCGCCAACAGCGACAGCAACTACTAATGCTGATGGACAGGCGGTCTTTGAACTGTCTGAAGACAAGCTCACCTTTGATAGCAATGGTAACCTGCAAGTCTATGCTCGTGCATTTGGTGAAAATAAAATCAATGATCAGCGCAGTATCAGTAGTATTGATTTGATTAAAGTCTCGCAAGCGGGTATCAGTTTTATAAACATTGAAGATACTTATGACGTTAATGAGCCACAAGAGATTCAAATACAAATTCGTGCTGATAGCGCAGAGCAGGCGGCAAAACTTGTAGGGAAGGCGGTTGAGGTACAAACGACTATCGGTAGCTTAATCCCCAACTATTTAGACAAGTTTACCGATAAGGTCATTGTCAGCAAGCCTATCAAAACGAGCGATATTAAAGATAATGTCGTTACTGTAAAAGTATGGTTAAAGTCTGGCCTTGCTGGTACTACCGTATTACAAGCGACCATTTTAGGTGAGAATGTAAATGGTCAGCCAAAATATCAAGTAACAGCCGATACACGCTTCCGTGCTACGACACCTGCGAAGATGCTATTCCAAACAGTTAAATCAGTTATCACTCCAGGTAGCAGCACCGAAGTAGTTGCCACGGTCAAAGATAAAAATGATGTGCCTGTCGAAGGTCAGACAGTCGTCTTTAGCCGTGCATCAGACTCATCAGCAGGGCGCTTATCGGCTGCTACCGCGATAACAGACCGTAGAGGTGAAGCACGTGTGGTTTATACAGCCAATGCTAGCTCACCGATTGGCGGCGTAGTCATCAATGGACGTTTGTTAAATGATAGTGCGAATATCGGTACTAAAACCACCAACATTACCGTATCTGAGGAAGCGGTCTATACCACTTTAGCATTTGCCAATAAACTATCCTCTGATGATATTTATTACACAGTACGTGGTTCTATCTCTGTCATGGACGGCTCAGGTCGCGCCGTACCAAATAAAGAAGTGTCTATTAAGTCTTATGCAGTTGAATACGCACAAGGTAAATACTGCTTGTTAGAAAGTACTGTCACGTATCAAAAGGCGTCTGTGCCTAAGCTTGATGAAGATGGCGAGGTAGTCAAAGATAAAAATGATGATCCTATACTAGACAGCACTCCCGATCCTTTACAAAAGTCTGAAAAAACATCTGAGTCTTCAAGATCTGGTTGGAAGCCAACAGAGGATAGTAATTACAATTACACCTTAGACAAAGACCCAATCTTAAATGAAGATAAAAATGGCAACGATAGCTTGGATGCTATTAATCCTGTCGCTATTATTGGTGGTACATTATCTGATGATGGTTATACTTTCGTGACGGATGATGAAGGTCGTGCTGACTTTGAAATTCGTTACCCAATGCGCTATTCAAACTGGGTAAAAGTACGTTTTGATGCCACTACCTTCTTAAATGGTAGTGAGAGCACTCAAAGCATCAACTACACCCTGCCATCAGCTGAAAGTGACTTGATCATTAATGGCTCAAACCTTCAAACCCCATGGATTGATAATGAAAGTCCATTTGGTGCTGGTGGTGCAATCTGTGTGAATAGCGTAAATATTGATATTCAGGAAAAAGACAACTTGAAAAGGCCTAAAATTCCTGCATCGACTACAGTCACTTTGACACCTTATTCACCTAACTATTCTATTCTGTGGAATGGGGAAACAACATTCAACAAGCATCAGCAAGGTTACAATTCATACATCATGAACTTCAACGAGGCATATAGTAGAGGGGATACAGTGACTGTTACTAATAATGGATTTAGAATGTTTAGTAAAGTATTAAAAGTCGAATAGCCATTAGATACCCTGAATAAAAGTTTGTTATTTATAAATACAAAAACCCCCAGCCTCGCGTTGGGGGTTTTTGTATTTATAACCTCAATAACTAAAAACAATCAACTCAATCAGCAAATTTTTGTAAAAGCGATTAGAATAGTCGGTTTGCTTTGCTGCTGATAGCATTTAATGTCAGAGGCAAGTTTCATTTTTAATTGGGCGTACTATGTCAGACACTGCAACGATTACCTCATCGAAAAACTCATCTTCGACACTATTTAATAATTCATCTAATAAAACAGCCATCGATACCGCCACGCTACTTATTAAATGCCGCGATCAAGCCGGTATTGTACAGGCGGTATCTGAGTTCATTCATCGCTACGGCGCTAATATTATCACCCTAGATCAGTACTCAACCGCACACGAAGGCGGTCAGTACTTTATGCGTTTAGAGTTTGCTTTAGCAGGGTTGAGTGAGATTATTGATAACTTTGAAGCCAGCTTTGCCCATACAGTTGCCAAACGCCATAATATGGAATGGCGCTTACATAATAATGCGATTAAGACCAAAGTCGGTATCTTAGTATCTAAATTTGACCATGCCTTATTAGACTTGCTATGGCGTCATCAGCGCGGATTGCTCGATTGTGAGATAACTTCGGTCGTCAGTAACCATGAAGACTTACGTCAAGCGGTAGAGAATTTTGGTATTACCTTCCATCATGTTGCTGTGACCAAAGACAATAAAGTGGAGGCAGAAGCGCAGATTCATCAGTTGATGGCTGGCAATGATTTGCTGGTATTGGCGCGCTATATGCAGATATTGTCGTCTGATTTTGTCAAACGTTGGCCGATGCAGGTTATTAATATTCATCATTCATTTTTGCCAGCGTTTGTTGGCGCTGACCCTTATCGTCAAGCTTACGATAAAGGCGTCAAACTCATCGGCGCGACGGCGCACTATGTCACGGCCGAGCTTGACCAAGGGCCTATCATCGAGCAAGATGTCCACCGTGTGACTCATCGCCAAGGGGTAGTGGAATTGCGAGCTATTGGTCGTGATATCGAGCGCAATGTATTGGCGCGTGCCGTCAATTGGCATGTGCAAAATCGCGTGATTGTGACAGGAAATAAAACAGTGGTTTTTAATTAGCTTCTAATTAAAGTAGTTTTACATTGAGAATAGCCCATTAAAAGAAAAGATATTCAATAAAAAAGCCACGAGTATTAAATGATAATACTTGCGGCTTTTTACTATGCTACTACTGCAGAAGTGGTTTTATAACAGCATCTCTAACACAAACTTGCTACCGACAAAGCCAATCGCCAATAATATAAAAGCGTAGATAGTTATATTCGCGGCACGCTTACCACGCCATCCTGCACGCCAGTTTCCTAAAAGCAATGCGCCAAATAATAACCACGACAGCAGGCTAAACACAGTTTTGTGGGCAAGATGTTGTGCCATCAAGTCTTCTACATAGATAATGCCAATGCCAATGCCGAGGGCGATACTGAGCAGAACAAAACCGACCAACAGCATATCAAATAACAGACTTTCCATGCTTTGCAAAGAGGGCAGCTTATTGACCCAAAATCGATGAATCGATTGATGCTTAAGCTCACGGATTTGTAGACGCAAAAACAGCGCTTGTACTGCGGCCATCAGCAGCACACAATAGGCAGCAAGCGATAGCAATATATGAGCTTCCAGCCCGATACTGATATCAGTAATCGGACGATAAGGCGCACGGCCAATATAGCCGACTACCATACCTATGAATGCGGTTGGTGCGGCTAAGATGCCTAGACTAACAATAGGCCGGTATAGAGAAAACATGACGTAAAAAAATAAGAAAAATAAACTGATCAAGCTGATGATATTGAACAGGTTAAAATTTAGTCCATAAAGGGTGACCACGTGCGGATAAAGTAGCGTCGCATGCGCCAACATACCTATAGACAATAGGCCTAAGCTTATGCTTTTATAAATGGGTTTATTCTGAATCAGCGCCCAACCAATGTGAATGCTGACTAAGAGATAAGCCATACCAGCAAGTAAGAATACAAGTTGCAAGATAAGAACCTCATCTCATAATGAGCGCAAAAAGCCGCTCAATTTAATGCTAAAGTGGTATTATTAGAATAATCATCCAATTTATCATAAAATGGCCACCAATTGAGTGCCATCTTGCTTATTCCTTTATATATAAGCTTAAGAATCAAGCGTTTTGCGACATGTCCTAATGCTATAGTATTGATAATGTATCGTTTTTTGCAATGGTTTTTATAACTGCTTTTATAAAAAAGCGACCTAATATATCCTAAGATTATTTATAGACCATTTAGATGGTTTAACTGAGAATTATTTTAACTGAGAGTTATTTATGTTTGATACCTTAACAGAACGCCTATCATCGAGCCTGCGTAATATCGTTGGGACTGGACAGTTGACCGAAGACAACATCAAAGACACCTTGCGTGAAGTGCGTATGGCGCTGCTAGAAGCCGATGTGGCACTGCCTGTCACTCGCGATTTTGTAAAACGTGTTAAAGAGCAAGCGCTTGGTGCCGAAGTGCTCAAAGAGTTAGCACCAGGTCAGGCGTTCGTCAAAATCGTCCATGACGAGCTGACCGAAATGATGGGCAGTGCCAATCAACAACTTGAGATGACTGGGAAGCCACCCGTTGTTTATTTGCTTGCGGGCTTGCAAGGGGCGGGTAAAACCACCACGGCGGGTAAATTGGCTAAGTTTTTACAAGAGCGGCATAAGAAAAAAGTCATGCTGGTCTCTGCCGACGTTTATCGTCCGGCGGCGATTCAGCAGCTTGAGCAAGTAGCAGGGCAGGTCAATGCCAAGTTCGTGCCATCAACGACCGATGAAAACCCGATTGACATCGCCAAACGCGCTATCGAAGAGGCTAAAATTCAATATCAAGACATCTTGATTATTGATACTGCGGGTCGTTTGCATATTGACGACACCATGATGGATGAGATTAAGGCCTTGACTGCTGCGGTCAATCCTTCTGAGACGCTGTTTGTCGTCGATGCTATGACCGGTCAAGATGCGGCTAATACTGCCAAAGCTTTTAACGATGCTTTGCCGTTGACGGGTGTTATCTTAACCAAAACTGATGGTGATGCGCGCGGTGGTGCTGCGTTATCTGTGCGCGCCATCACTGGTAAACCGATTAAGATTTTAGGTCGCGGTGAACAACTCGACGCGCTAGAGCTGTTCCATCCTGAGCGTATCGCCCAGCGTATTCTTGGCATGGGTGACGTACTGAGTCTGGTTGAAGAAGTTGAGCAAAAAATTGACCGTGATAAAGCCGAAAAAATGGCGAAAAAGATGCAGAAGGGCGGTGATTTCGACCTTGAGGATCTACTGACCCAATTTCAGCAAATGAAGAGTATGGGCGGCATGGCAGGCTTCTTAGACAAGATGCCAGGTATGGGCGGCTCTGATATGCAAAAAGCCGTTGATGACGCTAAGCCAGAAGAGAAAGTACGTGAGATGGAAGCATTGATTAATTCTATGACGCCATATGAGCGCAAAAACCCTGATAAAATTAATCCGAGCCGTAAGCGCCGTATCGCTACTGGCTCAGGCCGTGAGATTCAAGACGTCAATCGTTTGCTCAAGCAACATAAGCAAATGGCAAAAATGATGAAAATGATTTCAAAGCCTGAAGGTATCGGTAAAATGATGAAGTCTATGCAAGGCTTAATGGGTGGCGGCGGCGCTGGAGGAGGTGGCGGTGGTCCATTATTCGGCGGTAGTGGTCAGCAAGGTGGCCCCAAAAATGTGAATCCACAGCAAATGGCAAAGCAGATGGGACTTGACCCAAATAATATGCCAAGTACCGAAGAGATGCAAAAGCAGATGCAAGAGATGCAAAATCAAGCACCGAAGGGCTTTAAAAAACGTTTTTAAATAAGAGCCGTTGGTATTCGCAATATTTTTATGATAAAACCTCAAAGCTAATGGGCTTTGAGGTTTTTTATAGCTATTCGATTGGGCTAAATTATCATGGATAATATATGAAAAAAGCAGAAAGCCATCAAATTTATCTGTCCTAAATGCTATGATAGGCGCTGTTTTATGACACTGGTCGTTTTTACAATACCAAGTGAGCAAGCCAATATATAACGAATTCACTTTAATACAATCGTAGCGCTTTTGTTTTGAACTGAATATGTAACGCCAAGACTATCAGCCGAGGTTATGATGTTTTTAGCTATGGATACCGTGTTTGATCAATGTTCGGTCGCGATTTTAGATGCCAGTGGTCACGTGCTATCGAGTCATACTGAGACGGGCAAGCGCCAACAGACTCAGCAAATTCTGCCAATGATTGATGCCGCCTTATCTGAAGCTCAGCTGACACTTGCTGATATACAAGCGCTCATATTTAACCGAGGTCCTGGCGCATTTAGCGGGATACGAATTAATACGGCCGTAGTACAGGCATTGTCGGTGGCACATGATATTCCTTGTGTCGGCGTTTCAAGCTTACAAGCAATTGCCCAATGTGCGTATCAAAATCATGGCTTAACGCACGTCTATAGCGCCCTTGATGCGCGTATGCAGCAAGTTTATTTTGGACAGTATGAGGTTGTCATTGCCAATGATGAACCGACCCCCACTGCTATCATGCAACCGGTATTGACCAACGATAACGATAGCACTGAGCAGTTACTTGATTATGATAGCCAGACTGCGCTAGACATTCCTATCGTTGGTAATGGTTCGATATTATTAAACAGCCAAGATGGACAAGTCTGCCATGAAGAGGTTTGGCCGGATGCTACCGTAATAGGAAAGCTGGGTATTGCGCAGTTTATGACGACTGGTGGGACGGATGCTGCGCATGCGCTACCAAAGTATCTGCGCAATCAAGCGTGGAAGACGCTAAAAGAACAAGGTAAAGCGTAGCAATTATATATAGTAATTATATAGTTGATTCACTTTAAAACCGAGACGAGTGGCGCGCACGTGGCTATTTACTTTATTACAATTGTATCGATTTTATTTAGAACTGCTTATAAGTACGATGTAAAAATACTCTAAAAGCTATATTGAGCAATCAACAAATCTGTATCTAGGAACGCTATTGTGGATATCATTTTATTAATTCAAACTGTCATCATGGGTATCGTTGAAGGTATCACTGAGTTTTTACCTATTTCCAGTACAGGATATTTAATTTTATCCGCTGATTTGATGGGATTTTGGACCAAAGAAAAAGTCGATTTGTTTGTGGTGGTGGTGCAGATTGGTGCTATTTTGGCCGTCATATATGACTATTGGGGCAGGCTATGGCAGGCGCTCATGGGGCTACTGACGGGTAAAGCGGAAGGGATGAATAATCCAAGGCAGCTGGGACTCAGTTTAATTGTCGCCACTATTCCAGTGATGATCGTTGGTTTCACCTTTGCAGATGAAATTAAGGCCTATTTATTTAACCCGATCGTCGTTGCGATTATGCTCATCATTGGCGGTTTGCTGATATTTTATGTCGAAAATCGCCCGAAGGCTATTATCGCACAAGAAGCAGAAGACGTTAGTCTAAAAACAGCTTTGATGATTGGACTGTTTCAATGTCTGGCATTGATACCTGGTACATCACGCTCAGGTGCGACTATTATTGGCGCGCTGTGGCTTGGTGTCTCGCGCAAAGCGTCGGCTGAGTTTTCCTTCTTTTTAGGCATCCCTGTCATTATAGGGGCGGCATTGTTGGATTTGCTAAAGCATCATGAGGTATTGACCAGTAGTGAAGATTGGTTGGTGTTAGGTATTGGCACAGTGGTGTCATTCATCATTGCTTTACTCTGTATTCGCTTGTTGGTGGCTTGGGTCAGCCGTCGTGACTTTAAAATCTTTGCTTGGGTACGTATTATCACCGGTGTATTGGTATTAATAGCGGCTTGGGGCTTTGGTTATCAAATGGCAGGTTAAGCTATTATAATAGAGTGGTTTTATAGTGGAATGGCTTTTATGGTAATCAATGCGCCTGTCGATACTAAAAAGGAATGGCGGTTATGACCCGTTTAAAACCAATACTGAATGCTAATATGGACTGCCAACTATTTTATGTTTGCGAGTCGCAGAAAAGTCAGGTTGAGAGCCTAAAGTCGCTAATCACTGAGTATAAGCTATCGATTATTTTACATACCGAGCTGCTCACAGATAAATTGACTCAAAAACGCCGCCAGCAATTAACTACGCTTGTCACTCATCCTATTTTATTATTGGATGATAAAAACAAGCTCTCATGGCTGAGTGATGGACTCAGCGTTGCACCTGAATGGGATAAACTACAGAGGCGAGTGGTGAGTGCCGGGCGCAAGTCTGAGCTATTACTGCAAGCCGCAAAAATTACCGCGGATAGTCATATCATTGATGCCACTGCTGGTTTTGGGCATGACAGCCTGATATTGGCCAGTACAGGTGCGCATGTGGTTATGCTTGAGCAGCAGCCGTTGATGGCGCTGTTATTACTCGCAGAGCAGCAGCGTATGAGTACACTGCCAAACTGGCAAAAGCTGATGTCACGTTTGCATATTATCAATACCGATGCGCTCAGTTACTTTGAGAGTTTTAATAAAAACCCCTCCGTTGATAGTAGTCAGCTAATCGATGTGGTATATCTGGATCCTATGTTTCCAGACGATAGCTATCAAGATAGCAAAACGGGTAAAGGGGCCAAAGTCGGTAAGCACATGCAAGCCCTGCACCAGCTGGCACGGCCGCCGACGCTAGATGAAGAGCAGCAACTACTACAAAGCGCGCAAAGTGTCGTCAGTCAACGGGGGCAAAAACAAGGTCGCGTTATTGTAAAGCGTCCACAATTTGCGCCGTTACTTGCTCATCGAGAGCCAAGCGAGAGCTGGAGTAATGAAGCGGTGCGTTTTGATGGTTATTTTGTTTGATTATATGAGTACTTTTGGTTAGTAAGCTTAAAGGACTGAATTGGCAAGTTTAGAGCCATGAAATTTAGGAGCAGGGAATGTTGGTAATCATTATTTGGGCCATGGGTGCGGCTTTATTGTTAATCAATATTATGCTGCGTACCAGAATTTTGCGGCTTGAAGCGCGTTTAAAGGAATTGAGCAATCCACAAGAGCAATTGGCATTTTTGCGTCAGCAAGCGTCAAAAAAAGATAAAATACCCGCGATCAAAGCATTAAGAAAACAGTATCCTGAGATGTCGCTAATAGAAGCCAATAAAATGTGGCAGCAAGTCTAGCAACGCTTATGCATTCAGTGTTTCATATAGCAAACTTCTATGTAATCAACCATCAAATAAAACTTTCTATCAATGATAATTAAAACGCCATGACATTTAACGACAAACTACAAGCCTATATTCAGCTGACGCGCTTCGATAAACCCGTCGGTATCGAGCTACTGTTGTGGCCAACATTATGGGGTGTTTTATTAGCCGCGATGGGGCAAGCGCAGCGGCAAGGTGCGACGGCAGGTTTGCCCAGCCTTAAGATATTTATTATTTTTGCACTTGGTGCGATATTGATGCGGGCGGCGGGCTGTGCGATTAATGATTTTGCTGATCGTAAAGTCGATGGTCACGTGAGTCGCACCAAAGGCCGACCGCTAGCCGATGGTCGTCTCTCTGGCAAAGAAGCCATTGCCGCATTTTTAGTATTGGTATTATTGAGCGCCAGTTTATTGTTTTTCTTACCCATAGTAGTGTTTTACTGGTCGCTTGGGGCGGTTATATTAGCGTTTATTTACCCATTTATGAAGCGCTATACCCATTTGCCGCAAATGTTTTTGGCGGCTGCTTTTGGCTGGGCGATACCGATGGCGTATGTGGCGATACAGGGCGCGCCGGATATTTGGTGTTGGCTACTGTTCTTGGCTTATATGTGTTGGACAGTGGCTTATGATACCCAATATGCCATGGCGGATCGTGAGGATGATTTGAAAATAGGGGTCAAGTCTACAGCGATATTGTTTGGTCGCTATGATGTGGTTATTATTTCTGTCTTACAAACCTTATTTTTATTAATCATGGGGGCGGTATTGTGGCATTATTTTGCCCCAACCAGCTTGGGGCTCATACCCGTATTTGGCATGGCGCTAGTCGCCATGATGTTTGCCAAGCAAAACAGCGCGTGTGCCAGCTATAATGCTGTGGCTTGCTTCCAAGCATTTTTAGCCAATATATGGGTAGGACGTTACGTCTTTGCTCTTATCGCAATTGCTTGTCTATGGACGACTTTTAATGGATAAACTAAGTTAATGGATAAACTAAGTAAGTCTTCGAGGTTAAAAGCGAAGAAGCCAGCTAATATCAATGCACCTGAGACAGATTATCAGGCAAAGCTAGCCGCGCATGGACTAACGCGCGAGCAGGTTATTGCGACCGAGCGTAAATTGGCAAAGTTTGCCAATACCATGGATTCTCTGGTGCGGATTCCTTTTACCAAACAAGGCATGGGTGCTGATGCTGCTCTTTCGACCATTCCGCTGGCGGGTGATTTGGCAGGATTGGCATTGACCAGCTATGCATTTGTATTAGGTCGTCAGCTAGGCGTTCCGGTACATAAAATGACGCCAGCCGTCAGACTGGCGCTCATCGATATGGTGGTCGGTATCGTACCGGGTATTGGGACGCTGCTCGATATCTTTATTCGGCCCAGTCGCAAGACGCTAAGCATCGTGCATGAGCATCTACAAGATGAGTACGGCATCACCGAAACCATGCATATGGATCGACCATTTTTGCATCAGTCATTAGCCGATAGGCAACAGAACAGTCGCTTTTGGCGCAACCCAGTTGTTGCTTGGTTGTACCTGCATATTCCTGATATATTGGGATTAATTGTTATTCTAATTATTGGCTGGGGGTTGTGGGTAGGTACCAGCTGGTTGGTCGGCTTATTTGGCACAACCACAGGGTTTGGTTAAGTGACAACAAAGCAGGTCAAAGTGATAGTAAAAAAGGCGGCCACGATATTAACGTGTGCCGCCTTTTTATCGCATATAGCCAGTTCAATATAAAAAATATACAGCCCCTAATATATCTATAGTTAAAATACTTTAAAAACGCTACGATACTGCGGGTATAGTTTTTTTGCAGCCTCTGTCTGCGTAGGCACAGCAAGCTAGAAGAAACGGTACCTGCAGTACGTGATGTAGCGATATTAATTCTTACTGACTATATCATATGTAGTATCGACTATATTTTATCATTATGAGGACACGCCCTAAAACTTACTCGGTGATGACTTCTGCGTCAGCACTAATCGCATCATAGCTGGTCAGTTTATCGTTTCTCATGAGATCTATCGTACTTCCACCGCCATGACTGATCAGCTCCATGCTGCCATCGGCTGAGCGGTAAGTAGGATTGTTACCTTGACCTTCAGGCGCGCTCAACGTTATTTTTGGTTTATTAGGCAGGGTCACAATAGCGTTTAGCACACCTTTGGCCGAGGTCTCAAAAACCACGAATAAGGTCTCGCCTGTGGCACTGCGATAGTTGACATCAGTGATTTGCGCGCCTTTAATGGCTTGCTCAGGGTTGGGTGTTGCATCAGTATTATTTGCTGAGGTATCGGTTGTGCCAAGATCGTTCTCAAGCTCAGTTAAATTGATATCTTGTTCTGTCTTAATACTAGATTCAGTAGGGTCTGTAGCGTTATCTACATTTATATTAGTATCATCACTATCAGAGCCATTAATATTAGACGTTACTGGTTCTGTTTGTACGACTGTTTCAGTCTGCGACTCATCACTGGTTTCTTGTTCTGGATTTTTTTGACAGCCGCTAAGTAGTAAGACGCTAAAAAAGATGGCAGGAAAAATATGCAAGTAAGATTTGGGTCTAGGGAGGAGAGAAAGACGGTTTTTTAACATAAGACTGCTATCCATTAATAGGGCTTTATTTAAGTATAGTAAACCACTGAGAACAATCTAACACGAGTGACGATGTAATAAATTAAGTATTGACGGTAATCAGGAGCCTTCGTTGCTCAGCAAGCTCTCTATGCTCACATAAATAAATACCTTGCCATCTGCCTAGTCGCCTAGTCTCAATACAATACCTCGTCAATTAGTGCAACGGTCATACTTACCCCAACTAGCACGCTTTTAAAATGGACTGGTAGGTCAAAGGGGCGATAGATGTCTCAGCAAAATAAGTAAAGTAACAAAAGACATATTCAGACGCTGTCATAAAAAATCATTCGTATAAAAGATAAGTCGACTATAGTTCGGTGACTTTATTTATGTAGCTTTATTTAAGTGGCTTAGCCTTAGCTTGCTTATGCAGCCGCGCCCGATTGGGTGACAGCCTCGCTAACATAACGGCAGATAAAGGCGTAAAACAGCCTAACATCATATCTGCTAAAGCCTCAGCGCATATCGGTGCTAATGCATAGCCTTTTGCGCCCATGGCCGATAATGTCCAGAGCCGTTTGCTTTGGGCAAGCAAGCCGACTAGAGGGTGATAATCCATCGTTTGGGTGCGAATACCAGCGCGTGCTTGCCATGCTTCAGTATCATCTGGCAAGACGTTGTTCAACTCAGGGATATCTTCAAGCAATTTATCGTAGTTTTGCTGGTTTTCCTCACTGCGGATATCAATATTTGCATCAGCATCTACAAAGCTGGCACCAAGTAAAAACTGAGGTTGTCCTTCGACAATATTATTTATCTCAGCGTCACCGTCTTGTCCGATAAAGGGGGCGCAATAACCACTATATTTGAGCGGTAATTTAGGCAGTTTGGTTGTTTGTTCAGCGGTCGGCGTAAACCAAGATAGCTGCCCGCGGATAGTGCGGCATTCAACGATACGTTTATCTAATTGATGGCTTTCATAGGCAGCGCAAATTACCACATTGTCAGCGATGATAGTCATCGGCTTTTGGCTGCTATTACTATTTTTCTTATCACCATAAACCGTAATCTGTTCTGCCGTTTCTTGAATACTTGTCACGTTAAGCTGCTGATAAGTAATATTTGGGTGCGTCAGAATGATAGTTTTTAGTGCTTGTGGGTTGACCAAGCCAGACTGTGGTAGATATAAGTTGTCGTCTAAATCCTTTGATTTTAAGCCGCTGACTCGACGCGCTTCTTCTGCACTGATTGTCGTTGCCATCGCATTTGGATAATCAGCAATTTGTTCAGTACCGATATTGGTTTTTACCAGCAAATCTAAGGTGCCAGTCTGCTCTAGTATTAGAGGTGATTTTTGAATAGCGGCTTGCTGATTAAAGTAACGATAAAGTCTGCCGCTATATAAGTAACCAATGGAATGCAGGTGCTCATAGACATGATGGATAGGTGTCATGTTTGGCGCGAGGAGGGCGCGAGGATTACCGGATGCGCCAGCAAGCGGCGCGGCCTTATCCACAATCGTCACCTTGATATCGCGGTTGGCGAGTGTCCAAGCAGTGAGGAGTCCTGCAACACCAGCCCCAATTACGATAGTGTGATTATGATGGTTGGATAGAGTTGGAGTATTTTCATTCAACTGTGAATCTTCATTGATGATTGCCGTGAGCATCTCGCGCTTACGCCCAAAACCTTTAACCTTTTTAATCGCAAAACCATGGGCTTGTAATCCGCGTTTAACGATACCAGCACAGCTATAAGTCGCGGCAGTCGTGCCAGTACGTGATAGGCGCTGCATCTGGGTAAATATACTATCTGCCCATAAAGTTTCATTACAAGAAGGTGCAAAGCCATCTAAAAACCAGGCATCGACATAAGGACGATTAATAGTTGATTCAGAATCCAAGCTCGCTAAACTGTCGCTTGCATCGCCCAGCCAGATATCAAGCGTCAGGTTATCTTCGATGAATTGTAGTCGATGACAGCCAGCAATAAGCGCTGGATAGTTGGCTAGAAGTTGCTCAATCAATTCTGCCAGTTCAGGAGCGCGCTGTGCCCATAAAGCAAGGATCTGCGTTAAGTCGCTCAGGGGTATAGGATATTTTTCGGTAGTAATAAAATGCAAGCGCGCGGTGGCTAAATGAGGCTGCTGAGTACGAAGCTCACGCCAAAGCTGCCAAGTTGCCAAGAGATTCAACCCCGTACCAAAGCCCAATTCAGCAATAGTAAAACATTGCTTCGCTTCCAGCTTTGTCCATCGCTCTGGCACTTGATTATGATGCAAAAACACATGGCGCGACTCTGCCAGCCCATCAGCATGTGAGAAGTAAACATCGCCAAACTCCCCTGACACCGGTACTTTGTTACCGGAATCATCGTCTTGCCACTCAATCTGAGCGGGCGTAATGATATTTAATGGTTTAGCATTTTTAGTTTTCGGACTAGACATGACGAGTTACTTATATTACCAGCGTTCACGGCGGACAAACACCAGCCACGAGATAAAAATACCGACCAATAAACTGATTAAGACGGTAAATGCCCCGTATAAAAACAGCTGACCTTTACTCTCATAAACAAGTACATTTACTTGAGTTTGTAGGTCATTCACTTGACGCTGCAATTGGGCATTACGGCTTAATAGCTCCTGATTGGCAGTGGATAATGCCTTGTTGGATGGCTGTAATTGTGCCGATAAGGTATCGTTAATATCCAGCGCTGAGTTTTGGGTGGGTTGCCCATTTACGACGACCGCGGCTGATGAATCATTTGCATCAATAGCAGTCACCGTTGGCGCAGCCTGAACCGAAACAGCAGCCATTAGCATTAGGCCAGCGAGACTAAATCTGAGGCAGCGAGCGCGTAACAAAGAGTGATTTGATAAAGAGTCATTTGATAAAAATAGGCACTTACTCACAACGTCGCTACTTTATCATTTGAGCTATCGATAGGAGCGGGCAATGCTTGAACAAACGGCTTGATATCGACATGACTATATACGCCATCTCGTAAATAAGGTTCATCGTTTGCCCAAGACTCAGCCACGTCAATAGAGTCAAAGTCAGCAATGATTAAGCTACCCGACATCTCATTTTTACCGTGCTCAATAGGTGTTGGACCTGCGATAACCAGACGCTTTGCACTTTGTAATATTTGCAAGCGCGCAAGATGTTCCGCGCGCGTTACTTGACGTTGGGTACTGCTACCCGCGACGTCATAACCGATAATGGCAAATAAGGCCATGCTGCTTCCTCAGTTAATAATAAGAATAAAGCACTAAAATCAATAACAAGACCTTTACTCATTTTTTTAATGAGTCTTGACGATTAATCATTGTCAAAATTAGAATTTAGTATTAAGTGGTTATTTATTATATGATAATAAATATTATTTGATGGCTTGTTATTTGGTTGCTTTGTCGCCTAGTGCTGGATTGAGGTGCTTTTTTAATACCGCAAACTGGGCAACCACAAACACCAGCATAATCGGAATCCAACCGTAGGTTTTAAAGTTAATCCAAGCCTCATCTGACATGGTAAATGCCGTGATATAATGCAGTACGCCCATAAAGGCAAAAAACAGCGCCCACGCGACGGTTAGCTTTTTCCAGCCACTCATGGTCAGCGAAAAAACATCTTTCATGGCCAACTGCATCAGCGGCTTATTAATGGCAGCACTTACCAAAAGTGTTATGGCAAAGATACCGTTGATAATCGGTGATTTCCAACGCAAGTAGATGTCGTCACGCAGCAGTAGCGTGCCACCGCAAAAGATGATGGTTAATAATAAAACCACCCACTGTTGTTTATCAAACTTGCCTTTTTGACGCACAAAGTGGATAGCATAAATGATAATAGTGGCAACGAGCAATGCGCCTGCTGCCGCTAAAATGCCATTGTAACGAGCGGCAATAAAAAACGCGATTAACGGAATGAAGTCTAATAAGGCTTTCATAGCAAATAGGATGTCCAACAAAAACGTATGGGGTAGTTTACACGTCTACTGCGGCAAAAAAAAGCAATCAACACGATAATCGTCTTATATGACACGCCTTAGCTAGCTTTCACTCGTTTTACTGATAAAATATTTAGTAACGAGGACACATTTAAGTTAATAGCACATTTAACTTGAACCTATTTTTAAATTAACAACATATTCAAAACCTTAAGGCCCGTTTTATGAAAATCGACTTACATTGCCACAGTACTTGTTCTGATGGGACTTATGCGCCTGCAGAGGTGATACAGCGCGCCCATAGTGCGGGCATCAACGTATTGGCTTTGACCGATCATGATACCTTATTGGGCATCGATGAGGCGCGTGCGGCCGCCGAAGCCTGCGATATACAATTGATCAATGGGGTTGAGATTAGCTGTGAGCATACCTTGAGTGGAGGTTATGGCAAAAACAAATCAACCAATAAAATCATCCATGTCCTTGGACTTGATTTTACTGATTTTGATAAAATGCATGCCACGCTACAGCAACTACAAGACAGCCGCGCTACTCGCGGACAGCGCATCACTGAAAAGCTCAGTGAGTTATTAGATATTGACTATGATGAGCTGTGGCAAGCCGTATGTGACAAAGCGGGTGGTAACCCTCAAGCAGTGGGCCGCGCGCATATTGGACAAGTGTTATTTGAGCGCGGCGAGGTTAAGACTGTGCAAAAAGCCTTTGATAAATATCTGGCGGATAATAAGCCTGCTTATGTGGCTATTGAGGCGCTGACGATGCAGCATGGCATCGAGCTGATCCATGCTTGTGGTGGTAAAGCAGTGCTGGCACATCCAACTCGTTACCAGCTCTCAGCGACCCGCGTGCGTAAACTGATTGAAGAGTTTGCCCAGCTTGGCGGCGATGCTTGCGAGCTGCCAGCTAATAGTGAACCCGTCAGCACTCGTAGAATGGTCGATCGTAGCATCGCTGAACACCAGCTTGCCGCGTCGATAGGAAGCGACTTTCATGGCAGTAATATGCCATGGCGACGTTTGGGGGACGTGCCTCATTTGAACACTGAGCAACACGGTGTTTGGCAAGCTTTCTCAGCGTTATCTTAGGTGAGAAACACGGCCAAGTAAAAGGTTATTTATTGACTTGTAATTCCATTAAATGTTTTGATAAATAAAATGAAAATTGCCACACTAAACGAGTACATTTGGGTTTATTATAGTTCATGACTCTTGATTGGTGGCGTTGGTTTTGGCTCAATAACTTTCATTATTTGCGGTAGCCCATTATGGCTGTATCGATATCTCATCTAGGCTACAGAAAGCTCTCACGAATGATTTTTGAGTGGCAAGCTGTTGATAGAACGTCGCTGCTCGCTATATTTATTTTGATGGAAGTCTCTTTACATTGGCTATGGTGTTTGTTTGTCTGGTGGCAGCAAGACGCGCTTAGTGATTATGTAGATATCACTCTTTTGTCACCGTTATGGTTGGGCACAACCTTAATAGGGTTGTTTTTTTTGGGCATAATCAAACATTTGTCTCGTTCTGGGAATAATGATAACCGCTTATATAAGTGGCAAATTCTCTTAATGCTACCTTATTCTGTGTATATTGCCATCGTTATTGTCATGGTGGGTTATAGTAGTTTGTTTGCAGGTGTGTCGCTGGTTGGCGGCGCTATGTTGGGCATGATGCTCATCAAACGTCGCTATGTTTGGCGGATATTTTTACTGCAAGTTTTATTGATTCTTTCGGCGATCATATCACCATATTTTGGTATTCATTTACCTAACTTGCGCCAATTAACGGTTATTTATCCTCTCCTTGATACTTATAGCTATTTAAATTATAACGAGGTCATGGCCATTGAAAACGCCATGGCTGCTCTGACTTTTGAAAACAACACCTTAGATTGGAATAATATTAGTGAGCTGCAGCGCTCATCAGCGTTTTTTTGGCGTTCTACCCATGTGTTTTTAGCGTTGCCCAAAGCCGTTTTTATTGTTTATATGTTCCGCACCCTGTTATTGATACTGGATGACAGTAAAAGGGAGATTTTACAACACGCCAATCAAGATGAATTGACGCAGCTAAAAAGCCGTCGTTACGGTTTGAGGCAGATGCAGCAAGCGTTACTGAGAATGGGAGATAAACAGGACTTCAGCGTTGTTTTGTTAGATTTAGATTGGTTTAAAGATATTAATGATACCTATGGGCATGACGTGGGCGATCAGGTTTTGGTTGAGGTCGCACAGACGTTGTTGCAGTCTTTAACTGATGAAGCGATTGTGAGTCGCTACGGTGGTGAGGAGTTTTTGATTGTATTGCCAAATACCAAACACGATAGCGCGATGAAAATTGCTCAACAACTACAACGAAGTATTGCAAAACATGTCATCAATATCAAAAATGGTATCAGTTTTAATGTAACGGCCAGTTTGGGATTGTATACTTTGACCCATGATGAGCAAACCTGCCTCAGACAAGCGCACGAAATATCGGTGCAAAAAGAGGCAGCGACTCAGCTATCTAACCCAAAAAACATCAAGTCGCCCAGCAAAAAACGCACCAGCAATCATATGTTAACAGCGCATTTACCCACTGACATTTGCCAGCGCCTAATCAGTACAGCAGACAAAGCCTTATATGAAGCAAAAGATCGTGGTCGCAATCAAGTTGTCAGTGCCAACGACATGCTAGCCGCAGAAGAAAATACGGTTAATGCCACTTATGCCAGCAGTTAATATATGACCGCTCAGCTATTATTTTCATAAGTAACTATTTAGCTATTCAGTAGTTGATTATGGTGTCTTTAATTCTTCTACCAAACTTGCCAAGACACTGGTAGCAAAACTACCCGTCGTCAAAGTAAAGCTCAGCACCAGCGTCTGCTCATCTTCTTTATCATGCCATTCCCAAGATAATGCTTCGATAGGCAAGCGCAGCGCTCGTCGTTGCGCCTTAACATTGCGCTTCTCTAAGCCATTTGCCAGCTGACTTAATAGTGGACTTTGCTGCACAACAGCGTTTTCAAGCGCTGCGGCCATACCTCTGACTTTATCGTTCTCCGTACCCCAGAGTACGGCAGTGGGATGAATATCACCGCTGGCAAGGCGAACGCGTAACGTCTCATCTAGCTCTTCGCTAGTAAATATCGAGCCTGAGCCATCGAGATTAAAGACTTCGCCCGCCAGTCCAGTATTCCAGCTACCATCACGTACGCGTGCTGCTAATATCTCATTAAATATCAAGCTACGCGCAGCAGACAGCTCCATCGAATTCTGCTCGCGCGGTACGCGTTTACGCTTGCTCTTTTTTGGTTGTGGTCGACTTTCTTGGGCTGGACGCGCAAACAGTGCCAAAGCTTCTCTAATATTATTACCGTTACGTCCAAAACGCTGCGGACCGAAGTAGTTGGGTATGCCACTTTTACTGATATTTACTAAATGCTGCTCGACACTGTTGTTGGTACTTTGCTTAGCCGATAAATCCTGTGCAGACGTTTGCATTGATAAGTCTGCAAACTGGATGTCACGCAGTGTAATGATAAATTGGTTGGCGCGATGCGTGCCGCGATTGAGCTTTTTGTTATGCCAATGCTGCGCAAGTATCGTGACGGTCTCATTTTCTCCGATATCGACTGGTGCAAATGTGGATTCTGGCAGTTGCTTCTTGGGTAGCCGCAGGCTAAACCATTGGGTCGTCAGCGCATGGCGGTCTTTTAAGCCTGAAAAACCCACATCACGCAATGTAATCTCTGCCCATTCTGAGAGTAATTTGGCCAGATAGGCCGTATTCATCCCAGACTTTTCTATATGCAACCATAAATGCTCACCTTCACCCGTAAAATCGAATGGAAGTATCTCATTGACTATAAAGTCTGCTGTATGGGCTTTATAGGTCGCTTGTTTTAAAGGTGGCATTATTGGCTGCGGTAATTTGGCAGTATCAGTGGCGGCGCTAATATCGATACTTGCGCCATCAAATGCTTCGTTATTAGGTAGTTCGTTAGTGTTTACAGTGTTATCTTGAGAGGTCATAAATTAGTCTTTTGTTTTGATGATTAATTTTAAAAGTAGGTGGTAGCGTTAGAGATAAAAAGCCAAAAATTACGTTTTGCAACGCAGTGGGTATACAAAAACACACCGCGAGAGTAGTGGGCTTGCTACTATCAATGAATATGATTTTATTGGGATTTGGTTGATTAGGCGTCACTTCTTTGATATGACTGTCTCAACACGTTTTAATCAGAAATAATTATAACCGTTAAGGATGACTTATGAGCAATACAATGATAAACACCGTCACCATTAGCAAAGCTGATATTCCAAGTGGTGGCATGAAATCCTATAAGCAGGATGACGATAGTATCATTTTAATCACTCGTGATGAGAATGAGTTTAGTGCATTTGACGGTAAATGTCCGCACGCAGGGGCAGATTTGGGCGATGGACTACGCTGTGGTAACCGCGTCATTTGCCCGTGGCATCATGGTACTTTTGACAGTCGTGATGGGACGTTATTAGAGCCGGTTGCTATGACAGGCTTGACCCAATATGAGCTGACAGATGATGGCGATAATTTAACCGTTAATACAGCCGCTAAAATAGACAAACAGCTCAAAAACGACAAAATGACCGACACTCATACGATTATCGTAGGCGGCGGTGGAGCAGGCTTTATGACTGCCAATCAGTTACGTCATACTGGCTATGGTGGCAAGATTACCGTGATTAGTGCCGATGATAAAGCCCCTTATAACCGTCCATTATTGTCCAAAGCCTTTTTGGCAGGGAATATGGGTGAGGATAAATTGCTACTGGGCGGTGCTGATTGGGCGAGTAAAAATGATATTGACTTGCGCTTAAACCAAACTGTCAGTGAGGTATTGGCCAATGAACGTACGATTGTGGTTAAAGATAAAAATGGTAATAGTGATAAACATACCGCCGATTTCTTAGTCGTGGCAACAGGCGCTGAACCAAAGATACCACCATTTAAAGGTGCCACTCTCGATGGCGTTTATACGCTACGTAGTATGGATGATGCCAAATTGATTAAAGCTGCCAGTCATGACCAGCGTGTGGTCGTTGTTGGTACAGGTTTTATCGGTATGGAAGTCGCTTCAGCATTGGCGCAGGCAGGAACGACCGCCTCTATTACCGTTATCGGCCAAGACAATCGTGTCATGGGCAATATTGTCTCTGAAACTGTCAGTAATGCGCTGATTAAGCTGCATGAAGAAAAAGGTATTAAGTTTGTCTTTAATGCCAGCGTTGCTGAAATTACTGGAATTGAAAAACCTACTGATAATAGCAAAGAGAACTTCTCGCAAGTTGGTGGCGTTAAATTAGCAAATGGTGAGCAAATAGATGCCGATATCGTCATTTTAGGCACTGGTGTGTCTCCACGTACAGAGCTATTCAGCGAAGTAAACGACCCAGATGGTGTGCAGGTTGATGATCACTTGCAACTACGTAACGGCGTTTATGCATTGGGTGATATCGCCAAAGCCACCAATCAAATGGGACGCATGCGTATCGAACATTGGCGCGTGGCATTGCAGCATGGCATTGTGACAGCAGCATCGATATTAAATGATGCGCAAGTGGATTCCTTAGAGGAGCGTATACCTTTTTTTTGGACGATGCAATATGGCAAAAGCCTACGCTATAGCGGACATGCGGCCTCACCAGATAACAATTTGTTATTTGGCTCACCTGATACACTAAATTATATCGAATACTACTTCGATGATGATGGCGAAGACACGCGGGTGACTGCCGCCAGCTCGCTAGGTCGAGACAAAGAGTTGGTTGCTTTCTCTGAGCTATTACGCCGCGGTCATGCGCCCACGCGTGCACAGCTTAATTCAGGATTCGATATTATCGAGCAAGCCCATGTATTATCGCGCTAGTAGTCAAAACTGATACGTATTATTATTAAGGCTGGTCTATTCACTTAGGTCAGCCTTAATAATATGTCTATAGGAAAAGGACAACCAACAATATGAAGAAAGATGCTGTATTTTTACGTCAAGCTAAAGCTAACGACGTTCGCGCACTCGAGCAGTTATTAAACCGCTGTTATCGGCAAGACGAAGGCTGGACCAATGAGGCAGGCTTAGTGGGCGGTATACGAACCACTCAAGCTGAGCTTGCAGCCGTCATCGCTGACCCAAAACATTACGTTTTTATTTATCCAAAAACCACGACAGATCAACGCGATGGCGCAGAAACAGGTGAGCTATTGGGCTGTATCGCAGTCGACATAAAAACTGATGCTGACTTAAACAAAAGTGGCGGCAATCAAAGTGTCAGTCATAAAAAAGCCTATATCGGCATGTTTGCGGTATTGCCTGAGCTGCAAGGGCATGGCGTTGGTCATCAACTATTACAGGCCGCAGAAACTTTTGCCACTCGCCATTTGCAATCAGACCTACAAGCATCTGATAACAAACCTATTCGTCTGACCATGTCTATTTTAAGCCACCGCCCTGAGCTATTGTCTTATTACCAGCGTCGTGGTTATCAGTTAAATGGCAATAAAATGCCGTTTCCAATTGATGGTAATAATGGCGAGCCCAAACGCCAAGATTTGGAATTATTAGAGTTAGAAAAAATCGTTAGTCAATAAGGCTTATCTTAATTTTAAACTAACTCTGAAAATCCCCAAAAGTCATAAACAGCCCAGCACTCAGCAGTAAAAACGCCACCAAAATTAAGCGCTTAAACCAGTTAAAAGCTGGTAAGCGCGTGGCATTATCATCGGACATTAAGTAAGCAAACAGGCAAATCAGGCTGGCGACTAATGTCATAATACCCAGACCAATCGGTAATATAAAAAAATACATCTGCCACACAGTCATCTCGCAACGGTCATTATTAACCGCATCATAACAGTATCCTGATTGTACTGTCTGTATTAGGACGTATCCTCAATGAGCACATTTATACATTTAATGGTCTTAAAGTGGCTAGGTTTTGTTAACCGTCGTCAGAAAACTTATCAACACACCTAGGGCGTGTCATCAATTAAGCCAAACGACACAAGAAACTAAGTGAATGGCACTA
>NZ_RRYW01000044.1 GCF_014861365.1 Psychrobacter sp. FME6 | reverse complement strand
CTTTTACATCAATTATGGCTACGTCTGATGCCAGCATACTTTTTAGAACACCACCAAATACTTTAAAAACGCTACGATACTGCGGGTATAGTTTTTTTGCAGCCTCTGTCTGCGTAGGCACAGCAAGCAAGAAAAAACGGTACCTGCAGTACGTGATGTAGTGATATTACTTCTCACTGACTATACAGCTCATTCTAAATAAAATCGATACGTTAGTAATCCTGTGCTACTGGTGCTAATTTTTCTTGCTGGCTGTTCGCACACGTTAGCGGATCTAAAAACCCTCAATTATCAATAGGGGACGCACTACTGCGCTTGGCAATATCAATACCAATTGCCTTTGGGTAAGCTGCAGCTATTGGAGCTGATAAAAATAAACCATAGATTGAATAATGAGTATTTTTGAGTCGCAGTAATAAATCACTTCAATAATAAAGTACGTTATATGCTCGCATAAAAAAAGACAGCCTAGGCTGTCTTTTTTATCTAACAAATCATATTTAGACTAAAGCGTTATGACTGCTTATTTATTATTGATATCGTCGTCAAGATCGTTACCAGGTAATAAATGGTTGTCATTATCAATGACGCCGTCGTTGTGGATAGCATCGTTATTGATGTCATCAGTATTAACACCAGTCGTCGTATCGACTACATCGGTACGTAAGTCGTTCGTCGGCGTGTTTGTAGCAGTAGGTGTGTTATCACGAACTGAATCAGCAACTTTATCTTGAGTTGATGATTTTGGCGTCAAAGCAGATTTTACTTTTGCTTCGTCACGCTCTTTGTCCATTTTATCCTGCATTTTGCGTAGGAAACGAGCTGCTGCTTCTTGTCCACCAAGACCAAATGATAGGGCAAAGGCAACGGCTACGGCACCTAGTGTTAGACCAAATGCTAGGTTAACAATAGAGTCAGCAATACCCATCGCTTTTAGACCCATGGCCAGTACTAAGCCCATGATCAATACACGTACGATGTTTGCTAGGAACTGTGAACCTTGCTCAGAACGCTCAACGACACCAGCGATGATGTTGGCAAGCCAGAAACCGATAAACAGGATAATCGCGCCTAGGATGATATTGGCACCGAAAGCGATAAACATAGTAATGATCGCTGAGATAGGCTCAAAACCTAATAAGTCAGCAGCTGCGATAGCGGCAAACAGCATAGCAAAGAAGATAATCGCATAACCAACAAGGTCAGAGATTTTCTTGTCGCCCATCGTTTGCTCTAAACCAACTTTCGCAGGTAATTGATTCACTTGGGTGTTTTCAAGTAGACCTTTGATGATGTTAGCAACCATACGTACAACATAGAAGGTTACGACTAGAATCGCTGCAGCCATAAAGATATTTGGCAGTGCTTCCATGATTTTGTTTAGCATGTTTGTTGCAGGACGAGCAATCACATCAATTTTTAGGGCGTTTAATGCCGCAATAATCGTTGGGATAATAACCACTAAAAATGCCAATGAACCAGCAATATTAGGTAGGCTGTTCTGCTCGTTCAAACCCGCTTTTGCCGCAAGTTCTTGGACATTAAAGGTAGAAACAAGGTTGGTCACGATGCCGCGTACCACTTTAGCAATGATATAACCGACAACAAAGACCACACCAGCGATTAGGATGTTAGGGATAAAGCTAAAGATTTTATCTACCATATTAGTTAATGGAGCAAACAAACCATCAAGCTCTAATTGACCCAATACCATGGTCAAAACGACCAATAAAATGAACCAATAAACCATATCAGCAATGGTACTGCTCATTGGTTTTACGCCCGCTTTAGCACTTAAACGCTCATCCATAGTCGTTTTAGCCAGTGCAGCGTTGATGCCTGTGCGTGCAACGGTAGCCAAAACCCAACCAATAATACCCACAGCGATAGCGCCGATAAGATTAGGTATAAATACCAATACTTGGTTGACCATATTTGCGAATGGTGTAGAAATTGAGTTCAAGTTCAATTGGTTCAACGCCCCAGAAATCGCGATGATAAAAATAAACCAAAATACAATTTTGGAGATAATACCTTCTAAATCGTAGGTTTTACCGGTTGAAGAGTTCATACGTTGATTAAGATTGACCTTAGAAAGTACACCACGCACTAATGCTGCGATGCCTAGTGCGACTAGCCAACCAATAATAAATATTAAAATAGCACCGATGATGGAGCCGATAGGCCCACCAAGATAACCGTTAAAAGATGCAAACATTGGATTCATTTTATCCTCCTTTAATCATCATATAATAGTCGTTCAATAGTATAAAAAATACAGTTATTAAGCGACATCGATATATAGATGGTTTTGATAAATAGTATTTTTAAAATTAAGTTATGCGGTGATATTATAATTTTTGAGTGCTTTGTCTTATATAATAAGAGTATTTTACTGCCAGTAAGTATCAACTTCCTTTGTAATGGTTGCTTCCGTATTTCACTGCCAATAACCTAAAAACAAATAATAAAAGTTCACACTCAGTCACTTATCACCTTAACTAATTCAGCTTAGCTGATGTATTAGTAGATTTAAAGACAGAAAGCTTAACCTGTTACTGTATTTGTGTGATAACTTGTTATTATGACCATAAATATTAACATAGACTGTACATTCGCCCGATAATTTCATCCCAAGCATGGCTCCTAAAACTAAGATTTGTTATTATAGGCCCATGTGACATCTCGCCACTATTTTTACAATTTGAGAGTATTTTATGAAAAAAATCACTACTTTAAGTATTAGTGCACTTGCTAGTGCTATGTTATTAATCACAGGCTGTAGCACAAATAATGGTAGTCAAGAATCCGCTGCCAAAAGCGTTTCAATCACTGAGCAAAGCCCAGCCAATGAAAAAGTGGGTTATAGTTTAGGTTTCATGATGGCAGAAGGTAATAAAGAAGCCGTTGGTGATCTAGACCTTGATACTTTTGAAAAAGGCTTCCGTGATGGTTATGAAGGTAATGATTCAGCATTGACCGAAGAGCAAATGCAAGAAGTATTGATGACTTATCAACAAGAACAAGAAGAGAAGTTTGTCAAAGATATGGAATCAAAAGGTGAAGAAAATAAAGCCAAAGGTGAGGCTTTCTTAGCCGAAAATGGCAAGAAAGAAGGGGTAAAAACCACCGCTTCTGGCCTACAGTATAAAGTGTTGACGGCGGGAAAAGGTAAGTCACCAAAAGCGACTGACGTGGTTGAAGTAAACTACGAAGGTAAGCTAATCGATGGTACGGTATTTGACAGCTCTTATGAGCGCGGTGAGCCAATCGAGTTCCCACTTAACCAAGTAATCGCTGGCTGGACGGAAGGTCTACAGTTGATGAAAGAGGGTGGTAAATACGAGTTTTATATCCCATCAGATATCGCTTATGGCGAAGCGGGTAACGCAGGTATCGAGCCGAACAGCACGCTTATCTTTACTGTTGAGCTATTAAAAGTAAAGTAATGCGTTAGTGGTACCGTGAAGCAATAAAGACCATAAAAAACCCTCTTAATATTTAAGAGGGTTTTTTTGTGGATTCATGACTGAGGTTTTTAACGCTTAAGATTTCTTATGTTTTTAAGGTATCTATTTTATTTAGTATCAACAGGCCCTAAAGGTTTTTTTGAAAGACCTTAGAGTTACGGCCGTTATGGTAGGTTTCTTGACGTGATTCAGGTAAAGCACTGGCCTCAACTTCAGCGAAGCCTTGCTCGACGAACCAATGCGCGGTCCGAGTAGTCAGTACAAACAGCTTGTGCAGACCATGACTGCGTGCTTGCTGCTCTAAAAATGCCAGTAAATCAGCACCGCGGCTACCGCTTCGATACTCAGGATGTACGGCCACACAAGCAACTTCTGCGGAATCGGCATTCAATTGATTAAGCGCTGCACAGCCTAAAATCATACCGTCGCGCTCAATCACGCTATAATTATCAATATCTTGCTCTAAGCGCTCGCGTGAACGGCTGACCAAAATGCCTTGTTCTTCTAGTGGCGATAGTAGCTCGATTAGCCCAACCACGTCGTCGATGTCAGCGCGGCGAATTTCTTCATAAGGGTCATGACTAATCAGCGTGCCAGAACCGTCACGAGTGAATAACTCTTCTAATAACGCGCCATTTTTGGCATAGGAGATGATATGAGTACGATGGACCCCTTGGCGACAGGCGCTACTGGCGCAGCTTAAAAAGTAGTTAATCTCACAGTTCAACTCACGATCCCGTAAGAAGCGGTCGACTTCATTGGGAATCATCTCACGTAGCAAGCGGTCATCATGGTTGATACCAGCTTCTTCACCTAAGAATATTAGCTTGTCAGCACCAAGCGCCACTGCCGCACTAAGGGCAACGTCTTCAGCCAATAAATTGAAAACTTCGCCAGTCGCCGAATAGCCCATCGAGCCTAAAATCACAATATGGTCGTGGAGTAGGTTGTTTTTAATGGCTTCAACGTCGATAGAGCGTACTTCACCGGTCATCTGATAATCAACGCCATCACGAATACCATAAGGACGTGCGGTGACAAAGTTACCTGAAACTGCATCGATGCGTGAGCCGTACATGGGTGAGTTGGCCAAGCCCATCGAGAGCTGTGCTTCGATTTGCAAGCGAATCGCACCAACTGCCTGTAATATAGTAGGCATCGCTACCCGTGGAGTGACGCGAATGTCTTGATGCAGAGGGGATTTAATATCAGCGTCTTTGAGGTTCTTTTCGATTTGCGGTCGAGCCCCATGGACCAACACCAGCTTGATTCCCAAGCTATGTAATAAGGCAAAATCGTGAATAAGCGTACTAAAATTGGTATGGTTGACTGCCTCACCACCAAACATAATCACGAATGTTTTACCGCGATGGGTATTGATGTAAGGAGCAGAGTTACGAAACCAGTGGACGTATTCAGAGTTGATTTGGGGCATGGCGCTAGTAGTCATAATAGGAGCAGCAATAGTCAGAATAAGAAAAAGGGCGCCGCAAAAAATGCGCATCGTTAAAGATTTACCATAGCAAAAAACGTCGTTATGAGCTATCTTTTATTTCAATAGTATTTTTCAGAAATATTCTTTAGGTTTAGTACTGATTGATTATATACACAACCTCAACACGCGGTTAGTGTACGTACAAATGCTTTTTGCTATGCTAAACGCTATTGCTTTACAGGCGGCGAACGAAGATAATTAATAAAATACGGAAGCTTATGTGGTCTGCTGATTAGGCATGGTAAATGCTTAAACATACGATAAGTGCTATTCAGTTTTACCAGCTATTTTTTACCGACATATCAACTAGGGATAATGAAAATCATGAAAAAAAGCAACCAATTTGCTAGTCCATTTAGTGCGTGGAGCGGACATCGCTTGTTTCACGTTGTGGCTGGGACACTCATCGGTGCGATGGTCGTGACACAAGCCTCAGCGATGCTACCGACACCAGAGCAAGCCGTTGATAGCTCAGCAGCTGTTCAGACCAGTGCCAATAAAGCGTCTAATTCAAGTGCCCAAGCAGTGAATAGTAAAATTACTGCCTCGTTGATTAGTGTTGACGCAAATGGTGAAGAGGTTTTGGTACCTGTTGATGCCAATACGCGCTTGCAGTCAGGTAATGTTTTGGAATATCAAGGCTATTTCACCAATACCAATACTGATCGCGTGCGTAAAATGACGGTTACCATGAGCATCCCTGAAGAGGTAGAGTTGCTGAGGACGGTATCTCCTGATTTTCCATACGGCAGTGCCGATGGCGATACCTTTGCCCGTATGCCGCTACGTGGAAAAGTTGATAATCAACTACAAGAAATCCCGTTAAAGTATTATAAAGCAGTACGCTGGGACCTTGAGGGTGTTGGCCTCAATGATACGGTCGCGGTAAAATATCGTGCTCGCGTCAAATAAATCAGTTGCTTACTAGCTACACAAATTTAGATAAATACTGTTTCTAAAAACTAGAAAGCTAAGTATTAGAAAAAGCACGACAGTTTATGGCTGTGGTGCTTTTTTATTGCCAGCGATTATGTTTTTTAGAAAGAAAGGAATATAGGGGCTGAATTCTATACAGCCCCTAGTCAGTGAAAAGTAAAATCGATACATCACGTACTGTAGGTACCGTTTTTTCTAGCTCGCTGTGCCTACGCAGACAGAGGCTACAAAAAAACTATACCAGCAGTATCGTAGCGTTTTTAAAGTATTTTAACTATATTATAGAGTTGCGTATTTGCTGCTGGATTTTTCTTTGATTAATTGCTTGATTGCATTGATTTGTGCGTTAGTGGCTTGTGAGCCAGCAGTAATAAGTGCGCGGCGCTGACTGGTATCTACTGAGCTGATGTGACTGACATTTGGGGTGATGACGATATCAGCGCGGTCACGTTCATGACGCATCGATGAGACGCGATTGGTGCTTGGTTGTGCAGTGGCTTTAGACATGACGTTGCCGTTAGATATGAGGTTATTCTCTAGAAATCCCCAAAAGCTGGTTAATGAATTGATCGTCAGTGGTTTATTGTTCGTGGTTGTATTACTCGTAGCGGTGACATCGACAGCGATGATAATATCGGCCCCTAAATCGCGTGCAGCATCGACAGGTACTAAGCTCACCACACCACCATCGATATATTTTTTGCCGACTTTTTCTGGAATACGCGGGGCGATAAAGATATTGGGCACACTACAGGATGCTTGTACCGCAAGTCCTGCATCGCCAGAGGTAAAGACGGTCTTTTTAAGCGTGTGCTTTTCGGCAGCAACGGCGGCAAAACGCATGGGGAATGAGTCTATTGCGCGCCCATCAACGTGAGCATTAATAAAGTTTTTGAGCTTAATGCCTTCTATGAAGCCTTGGTTGGATAAGGTAAAGTCCGTCAACTCGCTATCTGTTGTGGTCAGTGCCAAGCGTTCGAGCTGATTGGCATTATAACCACTGGCATATAAACTGCCCACCAAACTGCCTACACTAGTACCCACCACCAGCGTTGGGGTGATACCGTTTTCTTCTAACGCCTTAATCACACCCACATGAGCAAAGCCTTTGGCACCGCCACCGCCCAGCACCAAGGCGACACTAGGCGACGCTATTTCAGGTGTATCTGCTGTTGGAGTCGTTGGGGTTAAAATACTACAAGCGCTGATAGATAGCGCTAACGTAGTGAGTATACTGATACGCGTAAGCCCTAAATGAAGAAAACGTTGATAATGGGTAGCAGAATGGGTAGCAGAAGTAGGCATAAAAAAGACCTTGTATAATTGCTATAATTTAGCAAAGAAGACAGCAGTTATTGCTATGATATAAATGACTTATTCGTCTTGGAAGCGTTGCGAAGCAGTATTACTAATTCGTTAAGTATAAGTCATTAAGCATAAGCAATTAGATTGTCAGTTATAATCATACTGGCTTAGCAATATTACTTAGCATTTTATAAAACAGCTAGGTCCAAAAACTTACATTAACAAACATCGTTAGGATCCTTGATGCCAATATCGGTGAACCACTCTTTAGCCAATTCATCAGCCCATTCTAGGTCTGAGTTGCCAGCCTCAGCGTTAGATATGCCAGTGACAGCGCTGGCAGGTGTCGGCATAAAAGTAGCAGAGCAATTGGCACAATTAAATATCAAACGGATATTTGATTTGCTGCTGCATCTGCCACGCGATTATGAAGACCGCAGCCGACTGGTCTCAATAGCCAATGTGGAGCATGGTCAAGCTGCACTGATTACTGGTCGCGTGGTGCACGTTGATACCAAACGCAGTGGCATGACTGTGATTGTGGATGATGATACTGGTACGATATCGCTACGGTTTTTTAAGGTGTATCGTGGTCTGACACAAACCATGAGTCTGGGGACCCAGCTGCAATTGTTTGGCGAAGTCAAAGTTAGCCGCTATGGTAAGCAGATACATCATCCTGAATATCAAATTATTAATAGTAATGAAGCCATCGTAAATACTGGTTTGCAGCCTATTTATCCTAGCGTCAAAGGCTTACATCAAAATAAACTGCGTACGCTCATCAAGCTTGCCTTGCAAACGGTTCGCAGTCAGGGCTTACCGATGACTTTGTTTACACCTGAGGATTTTTCGGTGGTGGCGGATTTGCCATTGGTGCCGTTTCAGGCAGCTAAATTATCGATAACAACTACCGGTTATTCAGAAGATATCTTTTCTACCTTGGCACGTAGTGTGCCTGACAATAGTTTGAGTGATAGCAGTTTTGGTGATAGCAATAATAATAGCGTCAATAGAACCAGTCCCACTATCTATGATGCCAACAATAATATCAATACCACCGCTGCGAGCACAGCCAATAATAATGTCTATAATTTGACCATCTTTGAAGCCTTGGTATTACTGCATACGCCGCCTACTTATACCGACGCTGGTCGGCAATATCAATTACTTACTCAACTAGGTGCGCGTACCCATGCTGCCTGTCAGCGCCTTATTATCGAAGAGTTGACTGCGCACCAGCTGAGCTTATTATATCGTCGTCAGCAACTGCATCAGCACAAAGCCCCTAAATGTGCCACGCAAAGTCCATTAACGGATGAATTGTTTGCGGCATTACCGTTTGATTTAACAGGGGCGCAGCAGCGAGTGATGAAAGATATCACTGCTGATATGGCGACTTCAATACCGATGTTGCGATTGGTACAAGGCGATGTAGGCGCTGGCAAAACCTTAGTCGCGGCAGGTGCGGCTGGCTATGCCCTCGATAGTGGCTGGCAAGTGGCGGTCATGGCGCCGACAGAAATCCTAGCAGAGCAGCATTTAGTGAATTTTAAACAGTGGTTTGAGCCGTTAGGAGTTGGGGTTGGCTGGCTGGCGGGTAAGCAAACGGCAAAACAGCGCCGCGAAGCGTTAGAAGCAGTCAGCGAGAATAGTGTCCAAATTGTCGTTGGTACTCATGCGTTGTTTCAAGAGCAAGTGCAGTTTGCCAAACTAGGCTTGGTAATCATCGATGAGCAGCATCGGTTTGGCGTCGAGCAACGTATGGCGTTGACCAATAAAGGCGTGGCTAATAGCACCCCGCATCAGCTGATTATGACGGCAACCCCGATTCCACGCACGCTGGCGATGAGTGTTTACGGCGATATGGATACTTCAATCATCGATGAATTACCACCGGGGCGTACACCAATTACCACGGTAACCATAGACCGTAACCGCCGCGATGAGGTGATTGAACGTATTGCCATTAATTGTGCAGCGGGTAGGCAAGCGTATTGGGTCTGCTCGCTGGTAGAGGAATCTAGCGTGCTAGATGCTCAAGCTGCCGAAGCCACTTATGAAGATTTAAATGCGCGCTTAGATATTCGTATCGGACTGGTGCATGGCAAAATGAAATCTGCTGAAAAGCAAGCCATTATGCAAGCATTTAAAGCAGGTCAGCTTGATTTGCTGATTGCCACAACGGTGATTGAAGTCGGTGTCGATGTGCCAAATGCCTCGCTGATGGTCATCGAAAATGCGGAGCGATTGGGTCTGTCGCAATTACACCAATTACGCGGGCGCGTCGGACGTGGCTCGACCAAAAGCTACTGTGTGCTGCTATATCAAAAGCCATTATCAGAGACAGGTACTGAGCGCTTAAATGTATTGCGCGATAGCACAGACGGCTTTGTCATTGCCCAAAAAGACTTGGAGCTGCGCGGCCCTGGTGAGTTGTTGGGTAAACGCCAAACGGGTAATATCGGCTATTACTTAGCCGACCTCATCCGTGATGAGCAGCTATTTGCCATTGCGCAGCGTTTGGCAAAGCATCTCATTGCTGACCCCGCACGCAAAGCCGATGTCAGCCAGCTTATTCACCGCTGGATGCCAGAAGCCAGTCGTTATACTAATGCTTAACGCTAGCCATTTTTTATCTTCTTCACTCTTATCTTTCTCATGCTTACCTTTATAACCGTAGCTCGTGGCTGCTAACCTGCCATCGTATCGATTTTATTTAGAACTGCTTATATCTACCTACTTAAAATTTAACGACATTAGTTTGTAAATAATATACTGTTTTGGTTCGACCAAGTATTTAGCTTTCTAAATCCACATTCTTAACTTCTACGTTATTAATTACTGATATTTAAAGGTTTGTTGATGTAAAAAACCTTTAATAAGCGCTGAAAAAACTTATCCTATCTTAAGTCAAAGTAATGTTGTTAAGATTCTTTCTTTGTATTCTTGTCGATGAATATCTACTTATCAGTTCAGTATTCTATATTGATATGAAGATATTAATGTGGCAGTTTATGGCACTGACCGCAGTCTGGCGGCTCATTGTTTACTCATACTTTACTTTTTACCGCGTTTTTGCAAAAACCATACGCTTTCAAAAATTAAGCTATTGAGTGAATTAACGAATTCTGACAGGACGTTGGAAACTCGACTGGCTTAATAGTGCTAGCCCGTGTCTTATCCGTTTATCTGTTCGAGGTTTCATACAAGGATGTTTCATGAAAAAGATATTCACCTTCACCTGTGCCATTTCGGTACCATTGTTATTTAGTCAATCTGCTGTTGCTGAATTCGATTACTTTAAAACCGATGGCAGCTTCAAACGCTTTTCAGTTTCTGCTGGTTGGTTGCACGCTTCACCGCAAGGCAAAGCCAATCCGATGCAAACCACGACCGCTGCTAAAAATGGAGTGGTTGCTGACAATGGTAGTGTAAAAGTTGAAACGGTAAGAGAGGTTTTAGTTAAAGATCAAGATCGTTTCGGACTAATAGATGGCACCTTAGGCGCTTTAGGGGCTGAAACGGATTTGTCCAAAGTTCCGGTATTGGGTGATGTTTCTGGTACGACTGAAATTAACGGCTTAGAAAGTTGGACCAGTGCTGGCACAGGTCTGGAGGCTGATGATGTCGATACTTTTGGCTTCTTATTTAACTATTATCTCAGTGATAATTGGTCAATTGAGGTCAAAGCTGGCATACCCCCTAAAGTGGATATTTTAGGTCAAGGCCAAGTGTTTGCACCGCTAACGGGTAAGGTCAGCCCGAGTGGTGCAGCAGGACCCCTGTTAGGTGATTTTGATATTTCAAAGGATATCCCTATTACCGATTTGACCCAAGGCGATGGTGTGTCATCGAGTGCTCGCGCATGGCTACCGGCAGCTGGGGTGCAATATCAATTTGGTAAATCTGGGGTCAATAAGTTTCGCCCTTATGTCGGTGCTGGGGTTATGTATGCCTATTTTAACGACATTGAGCTAAATAATGGCATTCGTGAAGATTTAGAAATGGCTGGACATCAAATTCAGAATATCAAAGATGACAAAGCGGGCGCTGCGCTAGAAAATGTGAAATCCAATCAGGAGATGAGCGTGGATGTTGAGGCAGACAGCGCCTTTGCGCCTATCGTTACGCTGGGCGCCACTTATGACTTTAATGACAGATGGTTTGGGGTGGGTTCTGTGTCCTATGCAAAACTGGACAGTGATACGACTATTACAGTCGAAAATGATATGGGTGAAGAATTGATTCAAGCGAAGACTAACCTAGATATCGACCCCTATATTACTTTCCTTGGCGTAGGCTATCGTTTCTAATGTAGCGTTCATAAATGATTGAAGAAATGGGCTTAAATATAAACGCACACTTTTAAAGGTGTGCGTTTATATTTTCTAATTCAGATACCATAAATGATATTTGCAGCTAACCCAATTTACTCACCTTCTGTTTTTGCTATTTAATGACTATACAACACCTAATAACACTTATTTTTAGAATTTTTTGCAATGTGATATCAATTACAACCACTAAACTTACCAACAGAAAACACGATATATAACAATAAAATGATGGCTTAATATGTGCTATCCTCACTAAATTTATAGACTATTGTAATTATAAACAATGTTTTAGAGGCAATTGCTGCTTTCTTCAGTGAGCAAAATTTATAATCAAGCAAGCTCGCATTTACACCCATTGCGACTGGCTATTTATCGTTACTTGTCACTGTCATTTTTTTAGCATCAGTATCTTACTTATATCTATTTTATTATTACCCATACTTATATGGTCATTACTATCCGTATTTATAGAGAGCTATCATGAGCGATGTTGAAGAAACCAACCCGAAGCCATCTGCTGAATCTGAGCTACCACCATATCGCCAATCCAATACGCCAGCGAATAAACCCGCGTCAAAGTTTCCGCTGTGGCTGCTACCAGTATTGGCAATTGTGCTGGTTATCGGTGTTTTGGTTGGAAAATATTGGGGCGGTAATAAAGCCGCGAATAATGAGTTCCCAGCTTCTACCGCTGCACAAAGTGATGGTACGGATGCCAATAATGCCAATGATCAACAAGCCGTACTATCGGTCGAAACTGTGATGCCAAACCAAGAAAATATTGGCAATACGCTCAGTGCAGACGGTACGATTAGTGCCAAAGACATCGCCAACGTCAGCGCTAAAGTCAATAACGTGGCGATTGAGCGCATATTAGTGGAAGAAGGTCAGCGCGTTAAAGCCGGCCAAGTATTGGCAGTATTTGATACCGATGCGATGGAGCAGCAGGTTTTGCAGGCAGAAGCGGATGTTGCAGAAGCGGAAGCCACGCTTGCCAATGCTACTGCCGATGCCGCCCGTGTATTGCCACTTATCGATATTGATGCCATTAGTAAGCAAGAAGCCGACCGTTATCGTACCTCTAAATTGCAAGCGCAAGCTTCATTACAAGCGTCTAAAGCGCGGCTGAGCACGCAGCGCTTGAGTGTTAATAATGCCAAAGTGGTCGCACCCGTCAGCGGTGTCATCAGTGAAAAAATGGCCGAAGTAGGTATGGTTGCTGGTGGAGAGCCGTTATTTACCATTATCAAAGGTGGTATTTTAGAGTGGCGCGCGGATATCGATCCTAAACTCATTGGTGAGGTGAATGTCGGTACGGAAGTGCGTGTGGGTTTACCGGGAGGCGACTCTGTGATGGGGCAGGTCAGCCGCATTGCTCCAACTGCAGATGACAACCGCCAAATTACGATCTACGCCAGCCTTGCTGCTAACTCAAAAGTTCGGGCAGGCATGTATCAAACGGGTGAGTTTTTATTGGGTAGTACCAATGCCCAAACTATACCCAATAGCGCTATCGTTAGCAATGATGGCTATGATTATGTGATGTTAGTCACCAATATCAGTACCAAAAACGGACAAGACATAGGGCGTATCAAACAACAACGCGTGACCTTGGGTGAGCGCTTTGGCGATAGTGTGGCGGTGACAGAGCCCCTGCCAGCTGAGAGTCGACTTGTAAAGCAAGGCGGTAGTTTTTTAAACGATGGGGACTTGGTGCGTATCGTTGATGGTCTGAATAAAAAGAACAATCAGGCCAATAGTATTGCAAATAAAGACATGGCTAGTAACCAAATAGTTAATAAAGAAGCAACTGGTAAAGAAGCCAATGCCGCTGCCACGCAGGCGCGCTCATGAATTTAAATGTCTCATCTTATTCGATTAAAAATCCTTTAGTCGCCATATTGCTGTTTGTGCTCCTGACCTTGGGTGGCATTTATGGCTTTATGAAAATGAAGGTACAGCAGTTTCCTGATATCGACCTACCAGCCGTGGTGGTCACGGTCACTTTACCGGGCGCTGCTCCCTCACAGCTTGAAAATGATATTGCAAAAAAGATAGAAAATAAGCTCACCAGTATTGAGGGCGTCAAGCATATTCGCTCAACGCTGCAGACTGGGGCGGCGACTATGGTCACCGAGTTTGTCTTAGAAAAAGACATCCAAGAAGCAGTCGACGATGTTCGTTCGGCCGTGGGTGAGGTGCGTGGTGATTTGCCCGCTGCGGCCAATGACCCGATCATTACCAAAGTTTCAACCGCAGGATTTCCCGTCGTTACCTACTCTGTCGCGGCTGAAAATATGAATGTGGAGGACTTATCTTGGTTCGTTGACGATACCGTCACCAAGCGTTTGTCTGACATTCCAGGCGTCAGTACGGTCGGCCGTATCGGCGGTCTACAGCGCGAGATTACCGTGGCGGCTGACCCTATCGCTCTGAGTGGCTTAAAATTTTCTATTGCCCAGTTATCAGAGCAAATCACAGGCATCCAGCAAGACAGCTCGGGCGGTGAGGCGGAAGTGGGTAAAACGACTCAGACCATCCGTGTCCTTGGTGCTGTTGAGCGCGCCAGTGAGCTGAATGATTTGCAAGTCGCCGTTCCTACCGGTGGCACGCAAGCGCTTGGGCGAATGGCGCAAATCACTGATGGCGCTGCTGACCCAAGCTCGATTGCTAAGCTTGATGGGCAGACAGTGGTGGCATTTAATATTACCCGCTCGCGTGGTGCCAGTGAAGTCGAAGTGATGAAGCTGGTTGATGCTGAGCTTGCCAAGCTGACAGCAGATGTGGGCAATATCAATATCGAAAAAGTCTATGATCGAGCCACACCAATCGCTGAAGATTATCAGTCTTCATTACGCATGCTCATTGAAGGTGGTATTTTAGCCGTTATAGTGGTTTTTCTCTTCTTGCGCAATATACGCGCGACTTTTGTGGCTGCGGTGGCACTGCCACTATCGGTTATTCCTACATTTTTGGGCATGTATTTATTTGGCTTTAGCCTCAATATTATTTCCTTATTAGCACTGTCATTGGTCATTGGGGTTTTAGTTGATGATGCTATCGTCGAGGTTGAGAACATCATTCGCCATCTGCGTATGGGTAAGACGCCTTATGAGGCGGCGATGGAAGCGGCTGACGAGATTGGCTTGGCAGTAGTTGCCACGACCTTTACCTTGATTGCTGTATTTTTACCCACGGCCTTTATGGGCGGTATCGTTGGGCAGTTCTTCCGCCAGTTTGGCTGGACGGCTGCTTTGTCAATTTTTGCGTCGTTAATGGTGGCGCGTCTTATCACGCCGATGATGGCAGCTTATATACTACGACCAGAAAAAAAGCATGTCGAAAAACAAAGTGCATTGATGGACTGGTATCTTAAGGTGGTCTCGTGGACGTTGCATTATCGTTGGATTACGATGGGCGCTACCTTGTTATTGTTTGTAGCGTCGTTGGCTTTAGTAAAGCTCCTGCCAACTTCTTTTATTCCTGATAATGATATAGACCAAACACGGGTGGAGATTGAACTGACACCTGATGTGGCGCTTGAAGACACCGAGCGCGTTGCCGCACTGGCAAGCGAGCGTATATTGGCCATGCCTGAAGTGACGCATATCTTTACGTCAGTAGGCGAGGCTCAAGAATCTATGGGTCCTAGTTCTGGCTCAGGTAGTGGCAAAACTGAAAATATCGCTGGTCTGGATGTGGTACTCGCGCCAAGGGCGGAGCGCGGATCTAAGCAAGAGATTGAGCGAAAAATTAGTAATATGTTGGCAGAAGTACCTGGCGCACGCTTTACGGTCGGTCTATCGAGTGGCGGTGAGACGGGATATAACTTTTCTATGACCAGTACCAACCCGCAGTTACTCGAACAGACTGCCCAGAAAATCATGTCAGAGATTCGAGCGTTACCAAGCGCTGGTTCAGTGACCAGTGACCGGAGTCTGCCACGTCAAGAGCTAACGGTAACGCCAGATAGATTGGCAATGGCGGATAAAGGCGTGACCACCCAAGATATCGCGACGACATTACGTGTGGCTACCGTTGGTGACTATGAGCAGCGTTTATCCAAGCTCAATTTGGATACACGGCAGATTCCTATCGTCATCCGCCTGCCAGATATTGCCAAACAAAACGTCAGTCAATTAGAGGGTCTATATGTACCCAGTGCGTTACCAGCAGGACAGGGCGTACGTGTGGGCGAGGTCGCTACGCTAAACTTTGGTACAGGGCCGGCGCAAATCAGTCGACTTGATCGTGAGCGGGCGATTAGTATCACCGTTCAGCCTGCCAATGGCGAACTTGGTGACTTGGTACAGGCGGTCAAAGCAGTGCCTAGTATGCAAAAACTGCCAGCCTCTATTACCATTATCGATCAAGGGCAAGCAGAAAATATGGCCGAGCTTTTTAGTGGCTTTGTGATAGCGATGTCAATCGGTGTGGTCTGTATTTTGGGTGTGCTTATCTTATTGTTTGGGCGTATCTTGCAGCCATTCACCATTCTCATGGCCTTGCCATTATCTATTGGCGGTGCCTTTGTCGGCCTAGTGATTACCAATAGTAGTCTGTCTATGCCGTCGATGATTGGGTTTATTATGCTCATGGGTATTGCCACCAAAAACTCTATTTTATTGGTTGATTATGCATTGATTGCCCAGCGTCGTGGCTTGGCGCGTTTTGACGCCATTATTGATTCTTGCCGTAAGCGCGCGCGTCCTATTATTATGACCACCATTGCTATGGGCGCGGGCATGTTGCCACTGGTATTTGGATGGGGGGATGCCGATCCGACATTCCGTCGACCGATGGCGGCAGCAGTATTGGGCGGCTTGGTGACCTCTACTTTATTGAGCCTTGTGGTGATTCCTGTGGTCTATACCTTGATGGATGATGTGTCAGGGTGGTTTGCGAAATGGCTCATTCCAAGCGGTAAAGAGCAATCGGCTTCTGATAAGTAAGCTTAAATACCATAATTAGGTATCATAAAAGGTTAAAATGGCTATTCAAGTGAGAGTAGCAAAGTAATAAAAATAGCGACTAAACATAAAAAGGGCTAAGACTTATTATAGTGAGTTTTAGCCTTTTTTATGGGCAGTTATTTACTACGATTAGATATAGGAAAGGCGTTTTTTGTCACCACTTTCAAAGTGAGGACACGCCCTAGATCAACAGTAAAATTTTATGCTATTCCATTCTATTTTATACAATAAAATTATAACCATGAATTTTACTCATCTTTGGTTTAAATTACATCGTTTTTATTCATGTCATGGTTGGGTTATGATTTACTCCATACACAAATTTTGTTTTATCTCAGTTCACGAGATTAGATTAAGGGTGCGGATTACCATGAGTAAAGAATTCAGCTATTCTATTAAAAGTATTCGTTTTGATGAAAACTATCATCCTGCAGACAGTACGCGTCTGACCACCAACTTTGCGAATTTGGCTCGTGGCGAGCATCGTCAAGACAACTTACGCAAAACGTTAAGAATGATAAATAATCGTTTTAACGCGTTGGCGCATTGGGATAATCCGACAGCGGACCGTTATTCTGTTGACGTTGATATTATTTCTGCAGACATGGATATCGAAGGCAATGGTGATGCATTCCCTGTTATCGAGACGTTGAAAACAACGATTGTGGACCATAAAGAGAACACTCGTATTGACGGTATGATCGGCAACAGTTTCTCATCTTATGTACGCGATTATGACTTTAGCGTCGTACTGCTAGAACATTTTGATAAAAATCCAGGAACGCCACCGCCAGAGGACTTTGGCGACTTACATGGCAAACTGTTTCAATATTTATTGAACTCAGAGGCCTATCAAGCCAATTTTAATAAAAAACCGGTAATTTGCCTCAGTGTTTCCACCAGTAAAACCTATCATCGTACTGCCACTCAGCATCCTGTATTGGGGGTTGAGTATCAACAAGATGACTATTCGTTAACCGATGATTATTTCCACAAAATGGGCTTAACCGTTCGCTATTTTATGCCTGCAGGTAGTGCTGCACCTTTAGCGTTTTATTTTGCGGGTGACTTGCTGAGTGATTACACCGACCTTGAGCTAATCAGTGCGATTGCTACTATGGAAACGTTCCAAAAGATTTATCGCCCTGAAATTTATAATGCCAACTCTACCGCAGGTCAAGTCTACCAACCGAGTTTGAAATACCAAGATTATTCACTGACTCAAATAGTATATGACCGTGAAGAGCGCAGCAAAATGGCAGTGACGCAAGGCAAATTCACAGAAGAACAATTCATCAAGCCGTATCAAGACATTCTTGAACAATGGGCTGCAAACTATTCTGTAAAAAAACCTGCCGTTAAAAAACGCGCCGCCTAACTGGTCTAAATATAAAACCCTGAAATTTAGCCCCAATATACAATCAAAATATAAAAAGTGAATAAACATGACATTACTATTACCAACCTCAACCGCTGGCAGCTTACCGAAACCTTCTTGGCTGGCAGAACCTGAGAAAATTTGGTCCCCTTGGGCATTAGAAGGTAAGCAATTGATTGAAGCCAAACAAGATGCTTTGCGCGTAACACTGCAAGAACAAGCACAGGCAGGAATTGATATTGTCAGTGATGGCGAGCAGACCCGTCAGCATTTTGTCACCACCTTCATTGAACATCTCGATGGCGTCGATTTTAAGCAGCGTGAAACGGTCAAAATTCGTGATCGCTATGAGGCGAGTGTGCCGACAGTCGTGGGCGCGGTGAGCCGTACAAAGTCTGTATTTGTTGATGATGCCAAGTTTTTACGGGCGCAAACCGATCAGCCGATCAAATGGGCGCTACCCGGCCCAATGACTATGATTGATACGCTGTATGACAATCATTACAAAAGCCGTGAAGAGTTGGCGTGGGAATTTGCCAAGATTCTTAATCAAGAAGCGCGTGAATTAGAGGCGGCTGGCGTGGACATTATCCAATTCGATGAGCCGGCCTTTAACGTGTTCTTCGATGACGTCAACGATTGGGGCGTGGCTACACTAGAGCGCGCTATCGAAGGGCTAAAATGCGAGACGGCGGTACATATCTGTTATGGTTATGGCATCAAAGCCAACAATGATTGGAAAAAGACCTTGGGTTCAGAGTGGCGCCAGTATGAAAAAGCCTTTCCTAAATTGCAGCAGTCAAGCATCGATATTATCTCGTTAGAGTGCCAAAACTCGCATGTACCGATGGATTTGATTGAATTGATTCGTGGTAAAAAAGTGATGATTGGTGCCATTGACGTGGCAACTGATACCATTGAGACCGCCGAGGAAGTAGCCAATACCCTACGCAAAGCGCTGCAATTTGTCGATGCCGACAAGCTTTATCCGTCGACCAACTGTGGTATGGCGCCCTTGTCTCGCTCCGTTGCACGCGGTAAGCTGGAAGCGCTAAGTGCAGGCGCAGCCATTGTTCGTCAAGAGCTGACTGCTTAAACGCGGCCAATAGACAGGCTATAACTAATTTTAAGAGGCAGATAATGATTGAAGCAACTGACTTTAGAGACGCTATGTCTTTGTTAACGACCGCCGTTAATGTTATTACCACAAAAGGTAGCTCTGGTGCTCATGGGTTTACGGCATCGGCGGTATGTAGCGTCACAGACACACCGCCCACTTTGTTGGTCTGCATGAATCAGACGTCGCGCTCACATGCCCATTTTATTGATAATAAAATGTTAAGTGTCAATGTGTTGGGTGCACAGCACGAGCAAATATCCAATGCCTTTGCCTCTAAATTGTGCTCTGATGAGCGCTTTGAGCAAGGCACTTGGACTGAGCTGGCAACAGGTGCGCCTGTCTTAGAAGATGCATTGGTCAGTTTTGATTGTGAGATTGAAGACATTCAGCAAGTGGGCACCCATAGTGTCTTTATGTGCCGAGTGGTCGCTATCAAACAAGCTGAGCAACAGGGCGGGACTGATGAAAGTTTGGTTTATTTTAATCGCTCTTACCATCAAGTTGGTCAAGTGGAGCTCGTTTAAGTTATGAAAAGCGTTAAAAAATTGTACCGCAATTTTAGCTTTGCAAGGGAAGTTCTTTAAATAGAATTTCCGTATACTATGACACTTACCAAGTTTTAAAGTTGAACTGAGCTTATCATCTAACAAAAATTATCCTTTAACCGAGAAGCAACTATCCCGTGGAATTAATCATTTTTTTAATCATAGGCGCTCTAGCAGGATTTGCTGCAGGGCTTTTTGGTGTGGGCGGTGGAACCATCATCGTACCACTGTTATTTATCGTCTTTACCCAAATGGATTACAGTCCTGATAATATTATGCATCTGGCTCTAGGTACTTCACTGGCGACCATTATTGTCACCTCTATTAGCTCGTTGATGGCACACAATAAAAAGGGTGCCGTCATGTGGCCTGTCTTTAAAAACCTGGCACCAGGCTTAGCGATTGGCTGTTTTTTAGGCGCAGGCATTGCAGGACAGATATCTGGACTGTATCTTCAGCTCATTGTGGGTGTGTTTTTGCTGTGGGTCGCCTATAAAATGTTTTTTGGTGGCAAAAAACAGGCCGCTAATCAGGCTAATGACGTCAGTAATGCCAACTATGCTAATACAGAGTTGCCTTCAAAGCCTAAGCAATTAGCGGCAGGTGGAGTTATCGGTATCGCTTCTGCCATTTTTGGTATCGGCGGCGGCAGTTTAACGGTGCCTTATCTCACGCGTTATGGGGTAGTCATGCAAAAGGCAGTTGGCACATCAGCCGCGTGTGGGCTGCCCATTGCTATTGCCGGTGCTTTGGGCTTTATGTTTTTTGGGATGCAGCAGCAAATTAGTGTTCCCAATACGATTGGCTTTGTGCACATTTATGCCTTTTTAGGGATTAGCATCATGAGTTTTTTCACCGCTAAGCTAGGTGCGAAAGTCGCTCATATACTATCACCACAGCTATTAAAAAAATGTTTTGCGCTGTTATTGACCGTTGTGGGGTGTTATTTTCTTTATAAAGGGCTACTTTAAGTATTCATATTTGTATAATAGGGCGTGTCTTATTTAAAATAAGGACACGCCCTAATCATATTATTTTGGATAACTATGTTTAATAAACTTAAGGCATTGGCTGTACTTTCAGCCTTCCTAACTCTTGTCGCCTGTTCCGATAATACCTCCGATTTAGCTCACGATAAAAGCGCTACTACGGCTAGTGATCACGAGCATAATGTGCAAGAGATGTATCGTCATATCGATATGTTAACAAGAGAGTTGCCAAGCGTACTTGATGAAGTCACCACTTTAGAACAAATTAATTTTGATGGAACAACGGTTACTTTCGGTTATAAGCTGAAGATATCTGGTTATAGTGATGCCGAAAGAAAAGAGATTGAAACGGTAATGCGCAACGAACATACCAAGTTAGCCTGTGAAGAAGCAGAAGTCATTCAGGGTATAAATAGGGGGTTCGATTATCAGTATAGTTATTACGATTTAGATGATATTAAAGTGGGGGTTTTTGATGTCACAAAAGACATTTGTGACAACCTATCATAGCTTTGCCTTCGATAATAAGACTGGCTTTGGAATACAGCCCCTAATGTATATCCAAGTTATTGAGCTTTTCTATGGTTGTTATTCACAAAAAAAATCCTTCGCCATCTCGTTAATATCAGACAGCAAAGGATTTAGTATCGTAAAATAGTATGATAAGTAATTACTTAGTATGATAGGTAATTACTCAATAACATTACTTGTCAGCGAGTAATAAAGTATCATACTGAGACTATCGTAAAGTATTGATTTTATTAGACCTCATTTTCTGCAAAAATAAATAAACCATCATACTCAAATCTAAAATTTTATTACAGCTGTTCTTCTAGAAGTAATAAAGTATCATACTGATAAAACTCTTTAATACTGAATGCTATCGGTTAATAATAGTAGTCTATGAATAAGAAGTTATAATCTTTCCCGCACGATCTACATCACCAGTTTGAATAAACCGATACCCGTGATTATAAAAAGCAGAATCATTGCATGGCCTATGACCAAATTTACCACAATGAATTTCAGAAGCATGACTATAGCTTTTTACAGCCCAATGTTAAGTATGATCTTGTTAGATTTTTTGCGAGCCGAATCATAATTTGTTAGGTGTTAATGACTTCTTGATCAAGAGGTCATTAATCTTATTATAATCACTTAATTTTTAAATATTGGAAGCATTAAAAAGCTTGCCAATACTATACATAGCGTTGGCAAGCTTTTCCTAGTCTGGTATTTTACTGAGATGATGTTTTTAATACTAGCGTTTGAGTATGGTTTATAGAATAAGGTTAGGTAAACATACACCACTAGAATGTGTAATATTATAACGCACCCAGCCGTCTCTAGTAACAATAGTTACTCAGACGCTAAGCACCTAATCAATTAGGTGCTATGACTATAAAAGCCTATCAGTATTGGCTATACCTCGTTAACAATAAAAAAAGATGCTCATACGATATGGTATATAGCGTGAGCATCTTTTTTTAATCTAGCACATTACTTAGTTGACGTTATCAACACTGGGGTTTATTTTACACAAAGAATGTGATACTTGCCGTTCTCGACTTCCACGCCATGGGTATCGTGTTCAAAGCCTGGGAACTTATTATCAAATGCTTCTAGCGCCTTTAAATAAGATAAGATAGGACCATCTGAACCACCCGTATTCTCGCCTGGCATAAGTATTGGAATGCCTGGTGGATAAGGTACAACGCCTGTCGCCACAGTACGATTTGCTATATTATCCAATGCTAAGGATTCTATCTCATTGTTTACCAAATTTTCGTAAGCTTCCGTAGGTGATAAGTCGGGTGTAGGTAAAAAGGAAAAGCCCGCCGCCATATTGGCAGTAGTTTTTAGGTCACGCATGGTTGTAAACATATCGTTACATAGGTCTTTTAAGCCCATATTTTGATAGCGTTTAGGATAGGCTTTGACCAATTCTGGCAATGCTTGTTCTAGCCGTACATTTTTATCATAGTCTCGTTTAAAATTGCCCAATTCGCTTATCAAGGTACCCCATTTGCCTTTGGTGATACCCAGAGAAAACAAAAACAAAATGGTAAAATCGATGGTTTTTTCCACTTGAATACCATTGTGAGATAAATAGCGGGTAACAATGGTTGCAGGAATGGCGGGCATATCGGCATCGACATAAGTGCCATCAGCAGACATACCTGGCATTAACACGGAGACCTTAATAGGGTCTAGCATCGCCCAATTGGCAGGAATATTACCAAACCCATGCCAAGGTGCGTTGGCTTGTAGCACCCAATGCCGACTCGATGAGGTCAATTCACTGGCATTGATGGTGTGCAGATTATCTGGTTGCCAACCATTGAAAAACCAATCATCTTTTAGCTTTGCATCAGCATAAAATTTGGCAAGCATTTGTCGAAATGCTACTGCCTCAGCGATACTTTCTGACATAAGCGTTTTACCGCTATTGCCATCCATCATAGCAGCTGCAACATCATTAGAAGCAATAATTGCATAATTGGGACTGGTCGACGCATGCATCATAAAAGATTCATTGAATCTGGCATGGCTTACTGGCTTACGCCCATCACGTACATGAATGTAAGAGGCCTGTGATAGAGCAGCGAGGAGCTTGTGCGTCGATTGCGTGGCAAATACTGTCGGGGCATTTTGGTCACGTGGCTCATCGTGCATGGCGAATCGACCACGGTACATAGGATGAAATTTGGCATATCCGTACCAAGCCTCATCAAAATGCAAATGGTCACAGCTACTACCGAGTAATTTCTCTAGCTCGCTCACGTTATAACAAATACCATCGTAAGTAGAGTTAGTAATAATTACGTGTTTCGGCTGTTTATCCACAACTTTTTGTGCTAGGGGGTTGTCTAAAATACTTTGGCGAACGGCTTCTGGCGTCAATTTTTCTGGCAAAATAGGTCCGATTATACCTAATCCATTGCGACTAGGCACCAAATAGCTAGGAACAGCCCCGCTAAGGGTAATCGCATGTTCTGCTGACTTATGGCAATTTCTATCAATTAATGCAATCTGACCACGCGTCACACTTGCCATCATAATCACACGATTAGACGTAGAAGAACCGTTGGTCACGTGATATGTGCGATCAGCACCAAACACCTGTGCAGCGTATTTTTCGCTCATCCCAATAGGACCGCTATGGTCGAGTAGTGACCCAAGTTCCCCTACAGAAATAGACAAATCTGACCGTAGCATATTTTTGCCAAAATAATCGCTAAAAAATCTGCCAACAGGATGCTTCATAAAGGCAACTCCACCATTATGCCCTGGTGTATGCCAAGAGTATTCATGGTTTTGCCCAAATTTTACCAAAGCATTGAACATGGGTGGCAGTAACTTGTCGCTATAACGATTTATCGCCGCCTCGATACGGCCACTAATAAATTCTGGTGAATCTTCTAATAACCAAATATAATCGTCAAATTCAGAAATTAAATCCGGGTCAATACTTCCTGCAGTACCGCGATTGGAGCACAGAAAAATTGGTAAATCATTGCGATGATGGCGAACCAAAGTCACCAAATCAGCTGCAGGGTTTTCTTTGGCATCTTTGCCCGGTAAGTCCCAATCTATTAGTACAAGTGTGATAGCACTATCAGCAAGCACAATACTTTTACCATCCTCAGCGTTATCTGCTAAAATGACCTCGATATTACGTGTCTGTAGTTCATCAACTAAGGCACATGCTATACGACCTGCAACGCTCCTCTCCTGAAATTGTGCGTGGATAAAGAGCACCTTCTTAACAATATTTTCAATCACATATGGTTTCATTGTATCGTTCCTTTTATTAACTTATCGTATAGTGGTTGGCGTGGTAGCGACTGAATTGTCATTATCCATTTCATCAATAATTGGTAATTTTAAGTCGAACTTGGTTGATACCACTTTTCCATACAATACCCATCCTGCAAATGTTGCGAGACCACCCCATAACATGGCATCTGAACCTGCACTGTATAACGCATAAAAGCTATAGATAGTGCCAATGAAAGCAATGATTCCAGTAAATATCACCTTTTTGCGTGGCACATTGGCAGACTTTAACAGTACCAAAATAGCGGACATTGACATAATATAGGGCACTAAGTTAGTAACAACAGCTAGATTCACTAAGGTATCAAACTGTTTGCTTAAATCAGGACTAATAGTCATTAGTGATATTAACGTTTGCACAGTAGCTAACACCAACATACCTACTACAGGAGCATTATATTTATTTAAACGACCAAATAACGGCAGAAAATACCCTTCATCTGCCCCTGATTTATAAACACTGGCTGAGGTAAACTGCCAACCCAACAATGACCCCAAACAAGCAATAACTGCTAGGGCATTGACGATTACACCTGCTCTACCCCCAAGCATTTGACTAAATGCCAAGCCAAATGGAGCATTCGATGCAGCCAATTGAGCATTTGGTACGATACCTGCTATGACATTGGTAGAAACAATATAGATCACCGCCGTTAATAACGTACCCCCCAACACTGCAATAGGTATATTTTTTTCAGGGTTTTCAACTGCATCCGCATTGGCACTGGCAGATTCTAATCCCAAAAACGCCCATAAAGTGATTGAAATCGAAGCAGGTAACGCTTGACTTATGGACAAATCATGCGGATTCCATGCCTCGGCATATATGCTAGATTTAAACCAAAACCAGCCGATAAACGAAATACCTACTACGGGTAAAATAACGCCCCATATAGTGATAGCACCAAGACGTCCCGTGATAGTTGGGCCAAAAAAATTGGGAATGGTGGTCAGCCATACAAAACCAATCGTCCAAATAGCAACCTGCACAGGCGTTAATGTCCACCCCATCAAGGTGCTAAAATAGCCAACTGCTGTAACAGCGATAGCGACATTAGCAATGACAAGTGATAATGCATAAGTATAGTTGGTCATAAAGCTGCCCGATTTGCCAAAAGAATATTCGGCATACGCTCCCATACCCCCAACATGGTTTTTAGTATAACGACCACATTGGGCAAAAGCGTAGGCAAGAGCCATAGAACCAGCTGCAGTAACGATCCAAGAAAAGATTGAAATTGTGCCCACTTGTGCCAACTTAGTAGGCAACAGGATAATACCTGCACCCATCATATTAACCATGGTTAGCACCATAAGCTGAAAAAGACTCATTTTACGTTTAGGTTTGCTCATAATGATTCCTAACAAGAGTAAATATAGGTAAGATTAAAATCACCTACCATGTTAAATAAAAGCGGGTGCAAACAGTCACGAATTGCACCCAATTATTCAATAAAAAAATTTTGTACTTATTTTTATCTAGGGCGTGTCATCAATTAAGCCAAACGACACAAGAAACTAAGTGAATGGCACTA
>NZ_RRYW01000043.1 GCF_014861365.1 Psychrobacter sp. FME6 | reverse complement strand
TGGAATTATTTTAGCGATCAGCAGTCCTAATAGATGAATTCTATACAGCCCCTAAGCTACATTGACTTAAACCGCTAGATTTCAAGGGTAATCATAAATTAAAATAGGTTAATGCGATACTATTAGACCTTATGAAAAAGATAAACGCTGGCATAATAGGCAATATATCTATATGTAATTTCTCGAATTACTTACAGTAATACTACTTACATAAAGTAACATTTAGTATATTATAGATAGCAATTGCCTAAGTTTTACCGTAAGCAGTTTAAAACAACAAAGTTAATTAATTAAAATTTTAGGAGCTTATTATGTCAATCAGTTTTTCTAAGATCGCAGCCTTAGCCGTACTATCTAGTGCTGTTGCTCTAACCACAGGTTGTGCCACCAAACGTACGACTTCTGAGGTCGTGGTTGCCCCACTAGGTATCCCATCTGGGCAAGCAGGCTACACTGGTGCAGTTGTCGTCGACAACTCAAATACGGTGATTACTGGCGCTGAAAATCTACAAGCGGTGGTATACTTTGCTTTTGACAGCAGTGAAATCACCTCACAAGCCGCCAGTGTTCTTAACCAACACGCCGCATTGCTAAGCTCAAACCCATCAGCGAGTGTGGTCATCGCTGGTCACACAGATGAGCGCGGTAGCCGTGAATACAACATCGCACTAGGTGAGCGCCGTGCCCAAGCAGCACGTAACTATCTTGCTACGCAAGGTGTTGCGGTAAATAACATTCGTGTTATCAGCTATGGCGAAGAACGTCCTGTTGCTGCTGGTACGACTGAAGACGCCTATGCACAAAACCGCCGTGCTGAGTTGTCTTACTAATCTCACCGATAGCGGTTCACTTCTATTAAAAATAGCCCAGCAATATTATATTGCTGGGCTTTTATTATTGACCATTCTATAATCGCCAAACATCTATTTAAAAACTCATACCAATGTCTATGTCGACGCCCATGCCCATAATAGCCCCAATGCTACATCATATTCGTTACACTCAGCTTGACTGCCAATCTTGGTGCATAACCGCTCAGATTGTCACTGAGCAGCCATACCTTAAGCATAAGCACAAGCATAAACGCGAGCAGCAACGCAGCGGTGTCAGACAACTCTTACAGTTTTTGCTAGATGAGCTTGGAATCGATGACATACTTAACGACGCGCAATTTCCCTATCAGCTTAGCAATAGCGGTTACTATGTATGCTTTAGCCACTCAGGAGATAAAGTGGCGGTCGCTCTAAGCAAATATCGAGCTATTGGCATCGATATCGAAGTGCAAGATATTCCATGGCACGTTGCCGAGCGCTTTTATGACGATAACGAGGTTGCTGCTTTGGCGCAATTAACCAGTCATGAGCATGCCAGTGTTTCTAGATTGCTATGGCAAATAAAAGAGAGCTTTATAAAAATTCATCAATATAAACTGGCACAAGGCTTGGGAAAAGATTACTCTTACTTTATACCTGACTTGATCAATAGCACTAAAACAGAGTCGTTCTTGACTATCATTGCAGATTGCCAAACCGACTATCACCTCGCTGTCTTATCCCCACAACAAACTGTCGTCATTTTTTAGCCAATCTATAGTTAAAATACTTTACAAACGCTACGATACTGCGGGTATAGTTTTTTTGCAGCCTCTGTCTGCATAGGCACAGCAAGCTAGAAAAAACAGTACCTGCAGTACGTGATGTATCGATATTACTTTTCACTAACTATATAAGCATTATTACTCTAAAAAAAACATCACTTTATTTTAGACCAAAAAAAACGACCCTCGAGAGGATCGTTTTTTGCGCTTACTTTTCTTCTAACAACAGCACTTAGGCTGTGATTAGATTAGAAACGGTAAGTTGCGCCCAATTTAACGATTGGGAACCATTCTAACCAGTCTTTATCTTCTAATTCCTGCTCAGCAATCTTAGCAACTTCGCCTGCAGTAGTAACTTGATTTACATTATTTGCATCTGTGTAGTTAACTACGCTATCTGGATCAGCTGCATTAACTGTGGCAGTTGTTTTACCCATATATGCGGCACCGATCTCACCAAACACACCCCAGTTGTTACCGATGTTTGGACGGAAACCAATCGTACCATATGGCGCTAGTTTATTACGATGTTCTAAAGTACCGTCTAAAGTACCAACTGCTTTAGCATTGTATTGCTGACCGTCAAGCGTGAAATTCTTACCATCAGCATTAGCACGCACGTCGATATCGTTGTCAGGTACGATGATACCAGCACCCATAGTGAACCAGTTAGCTGCAGGGCGTAATTGCACGCCTAGGTATGGGTTACTGAAATCGGCATCAACGTCGTAGTTTACGTCGCCAGCATCGAAATCACCGCCAAATAGGTCAGCAACATCGCCACCTGCCCAACCAGCTTGTAGTTCAGTTTTGTCGTTAAGTGCCCAAGCAACGTTCGCACCGTAACCTAATGAACCGATTTCAGCGCTAACAGCTGCTGGATTGATAGCTGTTTGGAAGAAAGTCTTAGTACCACCAACTACAGCACCAGCAGTGTTACGTACTACGCCTGCATCAGCATTATATGCATTAGCTGTTTGTACATTGGCTGGTTCTGCTTCATATGCAACGGCAGCATTGTCGTCAACAACGGCAACTGGCTCTGCTTCATAGGCGACAGCAACTGGCTCTGCTTCGTATACAACGGCATCATTGTCATCAACAACAACAACTGGCTCAGCTGCAAGTGCAGCAGTTGACGCTAAAACAGCAGCAGAAATGGCTGTTAATTTAATAAGTTTCATAAGTACTCTCCTAAAGTGTGAAATAACTCGCCCGTAAAAAATGATAATTCAGTTTTTTTTAAACAATCATTTTGTTGAGCAGATTAAAACAATTTTGGCTCAAAAAGTCACCCCCACAGACGCGCTTTTTATTTGCCATTATGTAAAGATTGCATAGGTATTGTAATAATTGCTACACCAACTGGCAAAACTTGAGATTCCTGTTACACAAAGTTCTCAAAGTAACCGGACAGCGCCGACATGAATATTAAGTAGCTTAACGTTCATGTAAAGGTATTACAAAATATGTCAATATGATGACCTAACCCGTCGTTTAACTCAATGGCTATTATATAGATTATTACTACAGTTTGTTGTGTTTTGTGAGTTGACGTATCTAGTATTGCTTTTATAGCTAAAGCCTTAAACATTCTGGCAGTTCACATAAATATGGTTATATATAAGACCAACCCTTGTCTAAGCTTGAGATTATGCTAAATTAGAGCTAATGGTAAATTTGTTGTAAGACTTCGTATTTATCACTATTGGTCTTATTTATTAAAGCGTTGTAACGTTGTGGTGTTCTCTGTTTTATTCTTTTTACTACTATTGAGCTATTTATATGCCTAAAGTATCGTCGATTACCCGTGTGTTAGAGATTATCGAAGCGGTGTCCTATGCTGCCAAGCCCCTCTCTCCACTTGAGCTGTCTCAAGCGCTCGATATTCCGAAGCCAACCATTCATCGATTGATTCAAAACCTAGTCGACGACGGGTTTGTGACCGTCGATATTGGTGGTGGTATCATTCCTGGAAAGCGCGTGCGCAATCTGAGTGTCGAGCTTTGGCAGCAGCGACTGTTCTTTAATGAGCGGCAAATGATTTTGCAAAATCTGGTCGATGAGATCAAAGAAACTTGCGGCATTGGGGTGCCTTATCAGATGAGTATGATTTATACCAATCGAGCAAAAACGACGCTGCCCATTCAGATTTACCTGCCAGTAGGTGCGAAATCACCGATGTGGTGTACCGCGACAGGTAAGCTTTACTTAAGCCAGTTATCTGCTGCCAGCCGCGCTAAGATACTGCAGGGCTTGCCATTAGACAAATTCACCAAAAACACCATTACCGATATTGATGCGCTAAATGCAGAGCTGGATCGTATCGCAGCCACTGGCGTCGGAATCGACAATGAAGAGTTTATCTCTGAAATGGTCGCCGTATCGGTTCCGATATTGGACAAAAAATCACGCTATCTGGCTTCATTGTATATTCATGCGCCAACCATTCGCGTGTCTTTGGATGACCTTTTGACCCACGTGCCACGTTTACAAAAAGCGGCGCAAGACATCCAATCACTGGTTTACGATCTACAAAGCTAAATTCAAACGTGTTATATAGCCGATTCACTATTAAAAGGAAAGTTTATCCCCGTCGCACGCTATCTGGGCAACCTAAAAAAGGTCTTCGCTACAATAATAGCGAAGACCTTTTTTTATGCTTCTTCCGTCACTCTAAGATATAGTCAGTGAGAAGTAATATCGCTACATCACGTACTGCAGGTAGCGTTTTTAAAGTATTTTAACTATAGTAGCGAGCTATCGTGCCGCCCCATAATGCTAGAAAAGTCTTTATCGCCATTCTCTACCGCGTGAGCGTCATAAAGCTCAGTGGCTCTAGCACCCATAGGGGTATCAACATTGATATTTTTAGCGGTTTGCATGGCAAGGTTAAGATCTTTTTGCATCAATTTACTCATAAATCCACCTTGGTAACCGTTACTCGAAGGTACGTTTTCCATCACTTGCGGGTAAGGGTTATAGACTTCTAATGTCCAATTACGACCCGAACTTTGCAGCATAATATCTGACAACACTTTAGGGTCTAAGCCATTTTTGACACCTAAATTAATCGCTTCTGCCGTGCCCGCCATCAAGATACCCAATAGCATGTTATTACATATTTTTGCCACCTGTCCTGCGCCATGCTCGCCCGCATGAAAGATGTTCTTGCCCATCACACCTAATATCGGCTTGGCTTTGGCAAATCCCTCCTCGCTCCCCCCCACGATAAAGGTCAGGCTGCCTGCAATAGCGCCGCCCGTACCACCAGAGACTGGCGCATCGAGAAAGTCTATGCCAAGCTTGCTTGCGGCTTCTGCCACTGTCCTTGCATCAGCCGCAGCGATGGTACTACTATCAATCACTAGTGTGCCTTTAGGGAGCTGCGCCAATAAGCCTTCAGAGCCCTCATCGCCTAAATAAACAGAATGAACGTGCGTGCCAGCAGGCAACATGCTAATGACGACTTGAGCATTGCTTGCCGCATCTTTTGGACTGGCTGCAACGCGAGCGCCTGATTGCTGTAAACGCTGGGTTGCCTCTTCAGATAAATCATAGACAGATAGCGCATAACCTGCCTTTAATAAGTTCTCCGCCATCGGTGCGCCCATGTTGCCAAGCCCAATGAAGGCGATATCTGGCTTATCAGTATTAGTGGTATTCGTATCCTTTGTATTCATCTCATCATTCCTTGATGGTTGATTGTGTTATTAATTCTGCATTTATTTAGGGCGTGCTCTCTTTAAAATGAGGACACACCCTAGACTTTTTAAATTTAATCGTTATGGTAAATCGCAAAACTCTATTCTTAGCGTACGAGCTGACTGCATAGTGACTCATCGCCCAGCCAGTCCCCAAAAGGATGCTCATCTTTAGCATAAGGACTTACAAAGTGCTGCTCAATATATTCTTGTCCTTCGGCGCTGAGGCACTCTGCCAACGAACGCGACCATTGTGGATTGCGGTCTTTGTCAATTAACAGCGCACGCACACCTTCTTTAAAGTCGGGATTAGCGGCACAATGTACCGCGACATTAGTCTCTAGATACAGCACTTGCTCTAACGATAAATCAGCAACCTTATAATAAAGCGCATGGGTCAAGGCAGCAGTCACCGGACAGCCATGTCGATAGGTAGCCACGGCTCGCTGTGTCCAGCTGTCTGCAGCAAAATCTTTATCTAACTGTGCAAGCGCCTCATCACTTTGTAGCAAAGCATCAATGTCACTCAAACCGCCACTATTCATCAGCTGCTGAATCGGATGCCAGTAGGCTGCTAATTTGCTAGCAGGCAATTCGGCTACCGTTTGTGCTGCCAGTGCGCGACTGACGATATTATGAGCGCTATTGTTATGACCTTTATCTGTGCTATCAGCTCCCGATTGCCAATTACTCTGTTTTAAGCGCTGTATAATGGCATCGTAATCAGAACTGGCAACGGCATACTCTGCAAGATTGGCCAATAGTGCGTCATTACCATTACACATCGCACCCGTTAGCCCTAAGAATAAACCTGTTTTGGCAGGCATACGCTGCAAGAACCAGCTACCGGAGGCATCAGGGAATAAGCCAATGGTAATCTCAGGCATCGCAAAGCGGGTACGCTCAGTGACCAGACGATGACTACAACCCGCCATTAGCCCCATGCCGCCACCCATAATGATGCCATCGCCCCACAGTATTAATGGTTTAGAGTAAAAATGCATTTGTCGGTAAAGGTTATATTCATTACCGAAAAACTCTGTGGCATACGGATTCGGTAGCGGTGCACTGCTAGACATGCTGTCATATAGCTTACGGATATCACCACCTGCACAAAACGCCTTATCGCCAGCGCCTTTTAAAACAACCGCTACCATTTGATCATCACTTTGCCACTGCGTTAACTGTTGCGATAATAACTGACACATCTCAACGCTTAACGCATTGAGCGATTTGGGTGTATTTAGTGTCATTATCCCAATCAGGTGCCCACAATCTGTCGGCTCCGACTCAAACAATACTGGCGCGTCTTGTGCTGTATCTTCTATAGCTGCTGTCATAAAAGTGACCTACAAAAATTAAATGAAAAAATATTATGCTTAAAAATAAAGCAGTAAACTTTACTTATTTTGCCAATTTGGTTTGCGCTTCTCTAAGAAGGCTTGTACACCTTCGCGCTGATCTTCTGTATCGAACAGCTTAACGAAAGCTTCGCGCTCATGGATAAGGTTTTGCGCAGGCGGTGTGTTTCTAGCCGCTTGGATAAGCGCTTTAGAATAGCTAACGGCAACCGGCGATTGCTTAGCGACCTTTTGTGCCAATGCTTGTGCTGCTAATAAACCGCCACCTTTTGCCGTGACTTCTTCGACTAAATCAATACGTAATGCGGTCTCTGCATCGACGCGCTCACCGCACAATATCATGCGCTTTGCCCAGCCTTCACCGACGAGAGCCGTTAGATTTTGCGTGCCGCCTGCGCATGGCAATAAGCCCACACCAGTCTCTGGCAATGCCATTTGTGCATGCGCTTCTGCGATACGAATATCACAAGCCAGCGCACATTCAAGTCCACCGCCCATCGCATAGCCGTTGATAACCGCGATACTGACGCCGCGATAGGCTGATAATGCTTCGAACGCTTCGCCAAAAGCAATCGCCATACTGATCGCGCGACCTTTATCACCGTCGGCAAAATTGTTCAAGTCGGCACCCGCTGAAAAGAACTTTTCACCATCGCCATGAACGATTAAGGCATAAATATCATCATTAGCATTTAGATCAGCAACCAATTGCTTAAGCGCCTTTAGACTGTCCATCGTCCAAGTGTTGGCAGGTGGGTTATTGAGTGTGATTGTGGCGGTATGACCGTCAATCGATAAGTTTAAGTTAGTGTAATCCGTCATAAAACATCCTTATTATAATTTTTATAAAATCGCTTTATTGATAAATTCGAATAAGCAAATTATCTATTTATATAAACTGCTTAGCGTAACTGACTTAGCGCATCGTCTTGTAGCAGCTGACGTGAAACAATCACGCGCATGATTTCATTGGTGCCTTCTAAAATTTGATGCACGCGTAAATCACGGACATGGCGCTCAAGTGGATATTCGTTTAGATAACCATAACCACCGTGTAACTGTAGAGCTTCGTTAGCGACATCGAAACAAAGATCAGTCGATAATCGCTTGGCCATCGCACAATAAGTAGAAGCTTGCGCATCCTTATTATCGACTTTATTAGCCGCTAGATAGAGCATTTGCCGTGCGGTAATAGTTTGAGTCAGCATATCAGCCAGCTTAAACTGTACTGATTGTAAGCTGGCAATTGGGCTACCAAACTGGCTGCGCTCTTGCACATAATTGGTCGCTGTCTCAAGTGCTGCTTGCGCGGTACCAACTGCACAAATCCCAATATTAATTCGACCGCCATCTAAGCCCTTCATGGCGATACGAAAGCCTTGGCCTTCTTCGCCAATGAGATTCTCTGCTGGCACTTTGACATCTTTAAAGCTAATGGTACGCGTTGGCTGCGCTTTCCAGCCCATTTTATGCTCGTTTTTGCCATATTCGATACCAGCGCTGTCGGCATCAACCACAAATGCTGAAACGCCTTTGGGTCCTGCAGCGCCCGTACGTGCCATAACCACCAACACATCGGTTGAGCCTGCCCCTGAGATAAAGGTTTTTTCACCATTAAGCAGGTAATACTCGCCTTGCTTATCGGCTTTAGTACGTAGAGAAGCCGCATCAGAGCCAGCATTGGGTTCGGTTAAACAATAGCTGCCAAGCCATTCGCCACTGATCATGTTGGGCAAATATTTTTTGCATAACGCGTCGCTACCATATTCACCAATCATCCAGCCAGCCATATTATGAATACTCATATAGGCAGCAACAGCCGTATCACCCCATGCCAACTCTTCAAAAACCATAGCAGAATCTAAGCGTGGCAAGCCCAAACCATCATATTCTGGATTGGTATACAGTCCCAAAAAACCAAGCTCACCTGATTTCTTAATCACATCAATTGGAAAATGTGAGGTGCGATCCCACTCAGCCGCGTTTGGCTTTAGCTCTTTTTGCGCAAACTGACGGGCAGTTTGACGAAAGGCGATTTGGTCATCGGTCAATGAAAAATCCATAGGGTCATCCTTGTGCGTGCATAGCAAATATGGTGGAGAGAACGTTATAAGCCGTCAGTCTAATGTGGTTTATACAGTGTTGTATCTACAGTATAGCAGCGGCATAGCGACAATCATAAAATCAGGCTTTTCCTAAAAAATACTAAGCAATATTAACGCTATGCTGCCAATATAAATGATTAACGTTAGATTGAAATAGTGGTATTAACGCCGCGGCTTGCCTCATCATCAAACCAACGCGCAGTGACTGTCTTGGTTTGCGTATAAAACTGAACGGCTTGCTTACCATAAGGACCTAAATCACCAAGCTTACTAGCGCGTGAGCCTGAGAATGAGAACATCGGTAGTGGCACAGGAATCGGCAAGTTAATACCGATTTGACCGACCTGTACATCTTGTTGGAATTTATGCGCGGCAGCCCCTGATTGAGTAAAGATTGCCGTGCCATTACCATGTGGATTGGCATTAAGTAGCTCAATCGCTTCATCTAAGCTATTGGCGCGCATAATACATAATACAGGTCCAAATATTTCTTCTTTATAAATTTGCATATCCGCAGTGACATTATCAAAAATCGTTGGACCAACGAAGTTACCTTTCTCATAACCTTCGACCGTAATACCACGACCATCAAGCAACAAGCTTGCCCCTTCTTCTACCCCTGTACCAATCAAATGCTCAACACGCGCTTTTGCGGCAGGCGAAATTAGCGGACCTAAGTCTTTATCATGTTTACCCGCTGAGACGATTAAGCCTTCTGCTTTGGCTTTGATGTCATCAATCCATTCACCAGCGGCACCGACAAGAACAACGACAGACAGCGCCATACAACGTTGACCGGCAGCACCAAATGCGGCACCTGCTAGCTGATTGAGTGTTTGCTCTTTATTGGCATCAGGTAAGATAACGCCATGGTTTTTAGCGCCCATCATACACTGGGCACGCTTACCTGCTTGACTGGCACGCTCATAGACGTGTTTACCGACGTTGGTAGAGCCAACGAATGAGACAGCTTTAATATCTGGATGGTCACAAATTGCATCGACGGTTGCTTTGCCGCCATGCACCACGTTAAGCACCCCTTCAGGGACACCCGCTTCGATGGCGAGCTCTACCAGACGCATCGTGACCATGGGATCTTGTTCAGATGGTTTTAGGATAAAAGTATTACCCGTGGCAATTGCCATTGGGAACATCCAAAGTGGAATCATCGCTGGGAAGTTAAACGGGGTGATACCAGCACAAACACCTAATGGCTGCCAAATACTATAAGTATCGACGCCTGAAGCAACGTTTTCTACAAAATCACCAATCTGCAAGTTAGCAATACCTGCTGCATGCTCGACCACTTCTAAACCACGGAATACATCACCACGCGCATCGGCAATGGTTTTGCCTTGCTCTGCGGTCAAGGTTTCTGCCAGCTCGTCCATGTGCTCACGAATCAGGGCCTGATATTTCAAAAAGATGCGGGCACGGGTGGTAATGGGCGTTTTGCGCCAGGTTTGAAAAGCGGTTTGGGCCGCAGCGACGGCTTGATTAATTTCATCATCCGTCGTTTGCGGGACTTTAGCGATAACTTCTTGAGTGGCTGGATCGGTAATATCAATCCATTCGTTAGTATTAGAATCAACGAATTGACCATTGATGAGCTGCTGAACGTGATGCATAAGATATCCTTATCTTGTTTGCAAGACTACCATTTAACGGTGTCTTTATATTCTTAAGAGTGAGTAAAAACCATAAGTTTTCATCAATAACTTTTAATTTTAAAATGATTTATTTCGTATCGTTATTGACTATAACAATAAACCAATTTTAGGGTCAAGCGTTTATCTAACTTTTATCAAGGTTTATGTGAATCAATTAAAATTATACTTAATTAAGAAATAAAAAAAGCCCATGGTTGTTCATGAGCTTTTCTTTACTGAAATAAGATAATGATAAAAGTTTAGCTTATCAATAGTCTTTCATAGACTTTTTAATAGCATCAATCGCTACGGGATTGTCAAGCGTTGACATATCGCCTGTCTCCTTGCCTTCTGCCAAAGCGCGAATAGCACGGCGTAGGATTTTGCCAGAGCGAGTTTTTGGCAGTGCTTGCGGAAAGTAAATCGCTGCTGGTCTTGCAATACCGCCAAGAGACTTGACTACAGCGCCAATCACTTGCTGCTCGATACGGAAGCGGTTTTCGGTGGTCGCGACCTGTTCGTGGTCTTTTAGGACACAAAACGCGATGGGCAGCTCGCCTTTTAATTCATCTTGAATACCCACAACAGCACATTCTGCCATCTGGGGATGGGTACTAATCGCCTCTTCAATTTCCTGGGTGCCGAGTCGATGACCAGCGACGTTAATGACATCATCAGTACGACCAAGAATATGGAAGTAACCATCCTCATCAACGACGGCATAGTCTGACGTTGAATATTGATTGCTGTCCGTTAGGCTAAAATAGCTGTCGATAAAGCGCTTATCATTACGCCAAACTGTAGTCAAGCAACCGGGTGGCAATGGTGCACGAATCGCCAGCAAACCTTTTTCGCCAGCTGCACACGCCTCGCCAGTTTCTTCATTAATTACTTGGGCATCATAGCCATACATTGGGTAACCGGGTGAGCCTTGTTTGTGCGGCTTATCATTGAATTTAGGCGTATTGCTTAAAATAGGCCAGCCTGATTCGGTCTGCCAATAATGATCTAAAATTGGCACACCCAAATGCTTGGTTAGCCAACCGGCAGTCGATTCATCAAGTGGCTCGCCTGCCAAAAAGAATGATTTTAAACTAGAAACATCGTAGCGCGTCATCCACGTTTCATCTTGCTTTTTGAGCATACGCACACCAGTCGGTGCGGTGAATAGAATATTGACCTTATTGGCTTCTACAATTCGCCACCAAATTCCTGGATTTGGTCGATGCGGCAAACCTTCATACATAACACTGGTCATGCCAGCGAGCAATGGCGCATAAATGGTATAAGAGTGCCCAACGGCCCAGCCGATATCGGATATCGCCCAAAAAGTCTCGCCCGCTTTACCATCGTAGATATAATCCATCGACGTAGTCACTGCCACCGCATGACCGCCGGTGTCACGCTGTACCCCTTTTGGCGTACCAGTCGTACCTGAAGTATAGAGCAGATACGAAGGTGTATTGGACTCTAGCCAAACTGGCTCAACAATAGCATTGGCGTCGCAGCTGATTCGGCGTTCAGTGGCATAATCGACATCAATATCTTTTCGCTCAAACGGTAAAATACCGCGGTTGACCACCATCACATGTTCAGGCTTGACCGTAGCTTGCTCAACACCTTGGTTGACTAGGCTTTTATAATTAATGACTTTGCCACCACGCAGACCCGCATCGACGGTGATGACCATTTTTGCTTCGGCATCATCCATACGAATGGCTAAATTATGCGCGGCAAATCCGCCAAATACCACTGAATGCACCGCACCAATGCGCGCACACGCGAGCATCGCATATGCCGCCTCTAAAATCATTGGCATATAAATAATGACGCGATCGCCTTTTTGAATACCCTGACGTTGCAATACATCGGCAAAGTAATTAACTTCTTTATAAAGATCATTATAGGTTAGGCGGCGCTTGGTATAGTCCGTATAAAGCTCAACGTTATTGCCCAAGTCGTTAAAGGCATCAACGACGGTTGGAAAGGTTTCTATCAATTCTTGATTAATCTCTGATGATAACCAAATAAAAGCATCTTGCTCTGCGCGTTCTTCAAGATGACGATCAACACAGTTATAGCAAAGATTGGTCTCGCCACCGACAAACCATCTAGCGAAAGGCAGATTGCTGTCATCAAGGATTTGCTCAGGCGCTTTATGCCAGTAGATACGTTTTGCTTGCTGCGCCCAAAAATCCTCACGATTATTGATTGAATCATGATATATATCGGCAAAATTTTGGCTAGTATCAGATGATGTTTGAGAGGTTGGATCAGATGCCTGATTAGGGTTTTGATTAACAGCTTGGCTGCTGCTTTGATTAATAGTTTGCTCGCTCATAATGGCTGTCCTTAGCGTAAACGATGGGTGATGCAATACGGCCTTATTAGATAATATCATAATATATAACTGGCAATCCTTGCCAGAAATAATAAACCGATACACAACGTATCGGTTTAAAATGTAACAGAGCTAATGGTAAAGGTCAACTATTAAGCGTGTAATCTTCTTAGCCCATAATACAAAATAATTAGACCTATCTAGGGCGTGTCCTCAATCTCAGGTCTACTTATCATACATCTCACGCATCACTTTTTTGTCGTGTTTACCGACAGAAGTCTTTGGTAGCTCATCGACAAACTTAAACTGACTTGGTACACCATACTTAGGAATAATACCGCGTGTCACAGCCTGCTCAGCCAGTGCTTTGATATCCTCGGCTTTGGTATCCTGACATTCTGGTTTGAGCACTACCAATGCTAATGGACGCTCGCCCCACTGTTCATCGCGAATACCAATCACCGATACGTCAGCCACCGATGGATGCAGCGATAGAATCGTCTCAATCTCTAATGAAGATATCCATTCGCCACCCGACTTAATCACGTCTTTGAGACGATCGGTAATTTTAATATAGCCGTCAGGGCGTACATAAGCGATATCTTGGGTATGCATATAGCCACTTTCCCACAGCTCTTTACCGGCATCGTCATTTTTAAGGTAGCTTTGGGTCAACCAAGGCGCTCGTAATACCAGCTCACCGGTATTGTCTTTACCCGTACCAACCGGCTCATTGCTAGTATTCCATATTTGGGCGTCAACCATTAGTACCGGCTTACCTGTCATACAACGACGAGCAATATCTTCTTCCTCAGACATCTCAGGCTCATTGAGGCTGAACTCAGTCAAACTAATGAGCGGCGCTGTCTCAGACATACCGTAGCCGGTGTAAACTTCGATATCTTGCGCCATGGCAGCCTTTGCCAAACCTTCGGTCAACTTTGAGCCGCCAATAATCATTTTTAAACCATTAAAACTGGCGCCACGATCCTGCGCCTCTTTGAGTACCATCTGCAAAATCGTCGGTACACAATGGGTAATACTTACCTTTTCATTGATAATCAAATCCATCAATACATCAGGAGCATAACGACCCGGATAGACTTGCTTTAAACCAGTCATGGTCGCGGTAAACGGAAAACCCCATGCATGAACGTGGAACATTGGCGTCATCGGCATATAAACATCACCATAACTGACACCCTGCTTATTGGGTAACATACCAAGGGTCGCCACTTCCGCCAAGCTGTGTAACACCAATTGACGATGGCTAAAAAACACACCTTTTGGATCGCCTGTGGTGCCTGAGGTATAAAAGGTGGTAGCAATGGTATTTTCATCAAAGTCTGGGAAATCAAAACTGTCATCAGCAGCTTCTAATAAAGCTTCATACTCTCCTACTACGCGGTTTTGGTTGCCACCGAATACGCCTTCGTACGACGCGCCATTATCATCAAGCCAAATAATATGCTCAATGCTTGAGTTTTCAAACTGATAGTTTTTGACCAATGGCGCAAACTCAGAGTTGAGCATCAGTACTTTGGGTTTAGCATGGTTGATGGTATAGAGGATTTTTTCTGGTGACAGGCGAATATTAACCGTCTGCAAAATATACTCCGACATCGGTACCGCAAAGTACGACTCAAGATATCGATTACTGTCCCAATCCATGACTGCCACCACATCACCAGCAGCAAGATTCAGATTTTCTAAAACATTCGCCAAACGATTAATACGATTAAATAAATCTTTATAAGTGAGGCGTTTTTTGTCGGCATAAACAATCTCTTGATCGAGCGACACTGTTTTGGCACGGTTCAGTAGTTGCTTTACGATTAAAGGATAATCGTATGCAGAGGGTGCGCTATGATAAATATTTGACATAAATTTGACGTCCTTGTGGGTTATTTTGGTTAATTCCAATGGCTTTTATAGCGCATCGCTTTATTATCGTTTAGCCTTATTATTCAGCCTTATTACTTAGCATGGTTATCATTATTTTGAATAAAGCACCTTTCGATAGTAGGAAAAAACCCAGACCATGTAAAGCCTGCTTGCGTAAGTATCATACGACTATCAATTCGATAACTATCATTTAAATATTGTTGTGATTGTGATATATCAAACTAGGGCGTGTCCTCATTTTGAAAATGGTGATAAAAACGAGATAAATTGCAGTCAAACAAGGAAAATAGCACAGATAATATCAAGATATTAGCCAGCTATTTGACACAGTTTGGCAAGATTTAGCCATTTTTAGCCCATTTAGTTGATTTCGTTCAGATTGAGGACATGCCCTAGTGATAAAAACACCTTTAAAAGATCAAATTAATTCGTGCGGGCCCTTGTTTTTACCATGCCAACGCTGGCGATTAGTAAGGCCAGCACTTGTACAAATAACAACAACCACACCGTGAGCGACCATTGCCCACGCGCGTAGACAATTCCGCACAACCATGCACCCATAGTGCCGCCAGCGTAGTAACCCATATAATATAAACCAGAAGCCAAGGAGCGACCTTTTTTAACATTCACCGCAATATAACTGATGGTCGCAGCTTGGGTGACAAATACGCCCGATGACATAATGGCAAGCCCAACGATAATGCCCCATAATGGCGTCACAAGTGTGAGTAGCACACCAATCATCGATATCACAACCGCTACTCGAACGGTACGTGCTGACCCAAATCGGCGTAGCAAGGTGGTCGATAACGGCGTGATGATAACCCCAATTAAATATACGGCAAAAATATTGGCAAGCGCGCCCGTACTTAACTCATAAGGCGTACCAGCAAGATGCAGATTGATAAAGGTAAAACAGCCCACTAGCGAAAAAAGTACACAAGCGCCCAATAGGCAGGCAGTCACTACATAACGATTGGTCAGGTGCTCACCGAGTGTTTGCATTGCCGAACGAAAATTTGGATTAGCCATAAAGTGCCGTGACGATGGCAGCATCTTACTTACCCACAGCGCCCCTATTAAGGTCATGGCTGCCATAACATAATAGCCTGCACGCCAGCCAATAAGCTCATGTAAATGCCCAAGTATAAACCGTCCTAGAAACCCACCGAGTACCGAACCTGACACATAAAACGACATCAGCTCGGTGACTGCACTGCCCTCGAACTCTTCACCAATATAAGCAATGGTCACCACCGTAATACCGGGTACAGACAAGCCCTGCATAAACCGCCACATCCCCATCCAGCCAATACTGGGACTTTGGGCGATCAAAGCAGTGGGTATTGCTAAAAACAACAATGCCCCAACGATAAAAGATTTGCGGCCAACGGCATCAGACAGCATCCCCAAAAACGGTGACATGATAGCAATTGCCATCACCGTGGCACCAACAACCATTCCTGCTTGTACCTCGGTTGCAGACAGATCCATCATTAATACGGGCAAAATTGCCTGAATAGAATAAACCTGCAAAAAAGCAAACATACCAATCATGCAAATTGTCAGTTTTAATATCCATGAAGGCGCATAAAATGGCAGCTGATAATCTGGATCCGTTACCGTCTCTGTATCAGACGCTCGGCTATGATGGTTTATTTGGGGGTTATTTTTGGTTTCATTATTTGTATTATTCAAAATAGTACTGACTGTATTGGATGCCTTTTTTAGCTAGGCTAGATAGACATGGATGATGGGAGTAAGACGATAGTATCTGAGCTTATGCTCAAGATAAAACGATGCGTGACTTATTATTTTATCACATCATCTACTAGACTCAGGTTTCGGTGTGTTATTGGCGTTGTGTTATTTATAGTGGCTTCACTTTAAAACCGAGACGAATGCTACTGATTACTCTCAACACTGGAGAGGTGACTGTTATTTTTGACAGCTAATGGATTACTGTCTACTATTATTCCGCCTGCAGAAAAACACAACTTACCAATAACAGATTATCTATCATGCTAAAAAATACTGTTTCCCCACGCTTGATTACCGCTATAAGCGCACTGCTTTCTTCTATCAATGTGTCGGCGGTCACGTCAAACGAAGTAACACAAATCAAAGTTTTACCAAAAAAAGCATTGCCAATCAAAGAACTCTCAACCAAAGATTCCGCCTTTAAAGTATTAACCAAATCTTCAGTAGCAACAACGTCGAACTGTATTACTGATAGCGTCATTACTGCGACTGAGCTTTCAGACACCCGCGATAACGGTCCTTTTTCTGTGGCTCGCAAGCATGTGCCTCGCCAGTTAGCAAACGGCTTTGGTGGTGGAACCATTCATTATCCAACCAATGCTGGCGGCTGTGGTCTGTTAGGCGGTATCGCGGTGATACCCGGTTATGTGTCTTACGAAGCCTCTATCAAGTGGTGGGGACCGCGCCTGGCTTCTTGGGGGTTTGTGGTTATTACCATCAACACCAACTCTATCTATGACGATCCAGACAATCGTGCAACTCAATTGAGTGCAGCCCTCGATCACATTATTGATGACAGCACGGTTGGCAATCAGATAGATAGCCAGCGTTTGGGTGCTATTGGCTGGTCAATGGGCGGTGGCGGTGCGCTTCGTTTGGCAACAGAGCGCAGTGCCGTTCGTGCCATTATTCCGCAAACGCCCTATCATAATAAAGACTATGCCGACATGGACACACCAGCGCTGTTTATTAGCTGCCAAAATGACCGTATTGCTTCCAATAAGAAACATAGCGATGTCTTTTATAGCCATGCGTCTGGGCCTAAAATGAAGATAGAGATAAAAAACGGCAGTCACTTTTGCCCGAGTTATCGCTTTAATGAGATATTACTCAGTAAACCTGGCATAGCCTTTATGCATCGTTATATTAATAATGACACCCGCTTTGATAAGTTTTTATGTGATAATGAAAATTATAATAATAGCCCGCGCATCTCGGCTTACGACTATAAAAACTGTTGATAATCGGCTGATTATATATAAATAAACATTTTCTAATTTTTACACATCTACATTACTTCTATCTTTTTTATTATAGACTTTGCGTGCTTAAAAAAACATAATCAAAAGCGTCAATGTCAATCATCAGCATTCATCACTAAAATAATTTGATAAAATAAATTCTAAGGATAAGTATCAATGAGCGATAAAATACATGATTTGGGGTCAGGTTTTTGGAATATACGCGGCTCATTTCGCATTGGTGGTGTCTTAAATATTGGCACCCAGTGCTCACTAGTGAAGCTAGACTCGGGGCGCTTTGTATTTTTGGACAGCTACGCGCTCACTGATGAGGTACGCAATAAAATCATGGCATTGACCAATAATGGGCAAGATGTCGAAGCGGTACTAAACGTACATCCTTTTCATACCGTTCATTGTGCGCAAATGGCAAAAGACTTCCCGCAAGCGACATTTTATGGCAGCAGCCGTCATCATAAAAAAATTCCTGAAGTACAGTGGGCAGACGATTTGGTCGAAAGTAATGCTGTCGCTCAGCGCTACCCTGAGCTTGAGTTCTCAATGTCAGAGGGCATCCATTACATCTCACCCAATGAGATGATTCATGCAGGCTCACTATTGGCATACCATCCTGCCAGCCAAAGCCTACACGTCGACGATACTTTTATGAGCCCACCGATGAAGCTATTAGAGGCGGTACTGCCCGAGCTAATACTACACCCAACGACCAAAAAAGCACTAAAAAATGAGCCAAACGCAGGTAAGCAATATTGTGATTGGGCAACCCATTTGGCCCATGAATGGCGCGATGTGCGCAACTTCTGCGCTGCACATTCGTACTTAGTGACGTTTAACACAGGTGAGTTTGAAGTGGCACTATTAAAAGCGATTGATAAAGCTCGTCCAAAGTTAGAAAATGCTTAGCTTCTGACGTATGCTACCAATGTAGAAAAGAAAGAAGGTTGCCAAATGAAGTTGCCAAGTAAAATAACCCCCATAAGTTGGACAAACTTATGGGGGTTATTTAAATAATGCTACTCGAAATAAATTACGCTCGAAACAGTAATGTTGTCAGCTCATCCTGATTATTAATAATATCTGCCAATGTATAACCCTCAAGGACTTTAAGAAATGCGGTTAGCGCCTCAAAGAACACCCCTTTTAGTTGGCATGCTGGGCTAATCACACAGCCTGATGATTTATGCTTTGTTTCATCGATAAGGGTGATCGGCAGGCCTGCCGAATGCACATGACGACCGTCATTACTACCATCATTCTCTGGTGTCGCAAAGCACTCGACCAAATCAAAATCAGGTTCTATCTGTTTAATCAGTACGCCCAAATTGATGTCTTTAGGCGCACATGCCAAGCGTATTCCGCCATTCTTACCGCGCACGCTCTCTATATAACCCAGCTGACCCAATTGGTGAATAATCTTGGTCAAATGACTTTTAGAAATACCATAACTATCGGCAATATCACTGATGTTTGCGAGTAATGGTGGCTCTGGTCTCACGGCTAAATAGATTAACGAGCGCAGTGCATAATCACTATAATTGGTTAGTCGCATTTATGTGCGCTCCTATTTCATATAAATTTTTCAAATATTTATCGGCCTAAACTCCGGCATTTAAACCTTATCGTACTCATAGAATCGTATCTATGCCACATAAATTCAAGTAGCCAGTAAATCGATCTTGATAAAAAGAGTCGCTTTTTGGCAACGGTAGCATTACAACGCTCTAGCCAAACAAACCATCGGGTCTAGGACGCGCCAGCAGCGGCAAATAACTGATACAAAACAGCACGAAGCAAGCAATCCATGCGCCTTGAGCAATCATAATCCATAATAGATAATGACTCATATCGGCTAGTGGCAACAGCACTCGGCTAACAAACACCAGCACCATCAAACCATACATAAAGTTTACCGTTTTGGGTGGCTGATGAATGCTGCGTCCCGTATGCCCAAGCGAGACCCGGGTCATCATCGCTACCGTCATCATCCCCACACCAGAAATCGCCAGCCCATGCATAGCCATACTATGAGTATAGCCTAACCACGGTTGTAGCGCGTACAGTAAGAAACTCAAACACATACCCAAGAACGCGATATATAGCGACCAAAGCAATGGTTTTTGCCAAATCCTGCGATGGTACCACCCTACTAAGCGAACGATATTAACCACTGCGACGCCAAGCGCCGTAATCGTCAGCAAGTACTTATTAGGGTAAAATAAATCACTGATAAAAAAGGCTAAAAAGAACAATAAGCTTGCGACATCTTGTACGTTACTATTACGCAGCTTAATGACTTCCGTCGTCCCCATACTCAGACCACGCTCAATAAAGAATGGCACCACGCGGCGGCCAATAGTCAAAACCAAACCAATGATTAAATAAAAACCCAGATAGATGCCTATTTTGGTCATATTCATATCGGCATTGATAACACCCCAATAGCAAAGCCCATTACCGAGGGTTAGTAATACCAGTTTTGCTAAGATACCCATTTGCTTGTATTGCTTAACCTGTAATACCGCTCGTGATATCACCCATGCCATGGTGCCTATAAATAATAAATCAAACACTGCCGCTGCATATAGCAACGATATACTGCTACCAGCAACCGTCAAGCCAAGCCCAAAGCCTATCCAACCAAGACGTCCCAGCAACCAACAGCCAAATATGCCCAGTAGCTTGTAGCCATGCGGCATCATTACCCCTGTCCAAGTCTTCACCGCGGTCAGCAAAAACCCTGCGATGACCGCCAATGCATAACCATAAACCATCTCGTGGCCGTGCCAATACAGCGGATTTAATACTTGTGCGTCAATATCTGTATGACCCGTAAATACAAAAGCCCATAGCACCATTGTTAACACCGCAAATAGCGCGGCAGCACTAAAAAATATGCGAAAGCTCAAATTAAGAATAGGGTGTGGAGAGCTAGGTGGCTTGCTAGGTAAACTGATTGATTGCATAGCGATCTTCTTAGGATTGATTTTGTCTTAGTTTTATCGTTAACTTCGTAACATTCATTTTAAATGAATGTTACAGATTATTCAATCTGTTTAACACTATATAGTTGATGTACTTTAACATAGCCCTGCCAGTGCCATGGCTGAATGTTCAACACGCCCTAGCCATTTTTTAATCCATCTAGATGTCCACCGTTTGAATTGGGGGCACGCTCTAGGTTATTCTAGTCATAAGCATTGACACTCGTCAACCTGACTGCTTAAATGGTTTATACTTAGGAGAATGTCATGACTGAAAAACACACTTTGACTGAAAGGCATAAAATCATCAATAAATTTTTGATGAAACTGACCAAAGAAGCGCCACAGATGTATTATGCCCCGACATCTGAAGTCGCTCGCAGTATCCATATCATGATAAAAGAGCACACCAACCGCTTATCGGTAGAAGAACAAGCGCTGGTCAAGCATATGACTATCGAAGAAATTCAGGATACCTTAGGCTTTCATTTGTAAATAAAAACGCAAGAAGTAGCATAACACCCTCTCTTATGGATAAAAAAATACTGCCATTATGGCAGTATTTTTTTATATTCAAGCGCTAAGCCACAAGCCAAGAATACAGGCTTAAGACAGGCAAGCTTGGAATGACCAATCCTAAAACGCCTAACATTAGAACAGATATAGTTGATTCACTTTAAAAGCGATACGAGTACTACTGGAGTAAATTTTTCGCAGCCTCTGTCACGCAAGCAAGAGAAATTTATAACAGTGGCACTTGGCTAACAACGTATCGACTTTATTTAGAACTACCTATAGCTACTAGAATGGATAGTCGCGTGGCTCATGTTGCATCGAAATCCAATGCGTTCTGGTGAATTCTTCTAGTACCCACTCACCATTGAAACGGCCAATACCTGAATTTTTCTCACCGCCAAATGGTACGTTACTTTCATCGTTCACAGAGACATCGTTGATATGTGTCATGCCCGCTCTAATGCCACGAGCGAAGCGCAACCCTTTTGCCATATCTTTTGTGAACACAGCGCTAGACAGACCATACATGGAGTCATTGGCTATCGATAGTGCATCATCTTCGTCTTTGGCACGAATGATGCCAACCAATGGCCCAAACACTTCATGGCGTGACAAATCCATCTCTCGGGTGACATTGGTAAAGATATGCGGAGGCACTAGCTGACCTTTAATCTCACCGCTCAATAGCATTTTGGCACCTTCTTGCTGTGCTTTAGCGATTTTGTCTTTGAGTGATTCAACTTGTTTTTCATTGATGATTGGACCGACTGCCGTGTCTTTTTTGTTAGGATCGCCAACGTTTAAGGTTTTAACATGAGCCAAGAAACGCTCAACAAAATCATCATAAATCTCATCTTCAACGATAATGCGATTGATAGCGATACAGATTTGCCCTTGATGGAGAAACTTACCAAAGACCGCTGCTTTGACCGCTTGCTCAATATCAGCGTCTTTTAGTACCACAAATGGACTGTTGCCCCCTAATTCAAGCGCTACTTGCTTGATGTAATCACCGCCATTGGCCAGCTCGCCAATATGCTTGCCGACTGAGGTTGAGCCAGTGAACGATACCAAGCTTGGGATATCATGGGTCACGATAGCATCGCCTATTTCGCTACCAGCACCAACGACGACGTTGAGCAGTCCTTTTGGCAGACCTGCCTCTTCAAATACTTTTGCGAGCAGTAAACCACCAGTAATTGGCGTATCACTTGCGGGCTTTAATACGACTGCATTGCCAAGGGCTAATGCTGGCGCGATAGAACGCTGGGTCAAATGTAGCGGGAAATTCCATGGGCTGATAACGGCGACGACTCCGATTGGCTCACGATAAATGAAATTTTCTTTGCCAGGGGTGTTAGATGGGCGAATCTCGCCATGCACACGGTTAGGGAAAGTTGCAGCCTCAAGCGTAATCGCCCGCGCATTACCAAACTCTGCCAGCGCTTTAATGCGCGTGCTGCCAGACTCTTTGATAAGCCAATCGACAACTTCATCTTGACGCTGATCTAAGATATTGACCACGCTATATAGAACAGAAGCACGCTCGATTGGGGTTTTTTGCGCCCATTCTTTTTGTGCTGCATTGGCGGCTTTATAAGCCTCATCCAGCTGCTTATCCGTGGCTTGCTGAATCTCTACTAGCGTATCGCCATTGTATGGATTGACATTGGTATTGACGCTATCATCTTTACCGCTTTGCCACTCCCCTGCGATATATTGCAGGTGAAAATTCTTATAAGCATTGGCTTTAGTGCTATTGGTATCAGTTGACATAATTATCCTTATTTATTTATTTGTTTTTTTGACTTTAAATGAAGCTTTATAGCTAGCAAATCAAAACGCAACTTGCTAGACGACTGGTCTAATGCTACCATAGAGGCACTAAAAGCGAGAAGCATTTGTCATTAAGTATTGTTGAAAAACGTAACCTTAAAAGTAATCTTAAAAAATGCCCGCTTATAATCAGCTTATAAATAAAGACAAGATCTAAGGTTAATAGAAGTCTTAATGAATCACATTTATACCATCTAAACAACCTTATACTATCTAACATCCTAGGAGGACATTACCCGTATGTCTGCTCAATCAACCACCATTGCACCCGATACAAAAACCCACTTATTAGAAATAGGCTATCAGCTGATCGCCAAAAAGGGTTTCACGGCTGTCGGTATCAAACAGATACTAGACACAGCAGGTGTACCTAAAGGCTCGTTTTATCATTACTTCGCCTCAAAGGAAGCTTTTGGGGAAGCCATTATCAGTCACTACTTTACCAATTATAAGGCGCGTTTAGATAGCATTGCCCATCAGAACGTCGATGCTCAGCAAAAGCTCTACAATTACTTTCAGAACTGGTATGACACCCAGCAAAATGGCTGTGATCATGAAAAATGCTTGGTGGTCAAGCTTAGCGCTGAGGTAGCTGATATGTCAGAGCCCATGCGTATAGCGCTCAATGCTGGCTATCAGCAAACCATCGCTTGGCTTAGCGAACAAATAAAAGCGGGTTGGGCAGACAACTCTGTACCGCAGCCTGAAAATATAGCGGCCGAAAGCATGGCCAAGCGCTGGTACTTTGCTTGGCTTGGCGCCAGCTTAATTGCCAAAATCAGTCAAACCAATACTCCGCTTGCAGAAGTATGGCAAATGACCACCTCACAAATGGGACGCTAATGCTATTAGCAACATTTTAGCGATTCATCAGTACACGACACAGCCTAAAATAATCGAGTTATAAGAGAGTTTTGTAAATACTACTAGACGACTGGTCTATTTAATGTACAATGCCTCCAGATGCAAAAAACGAAATGGCTAATTTGCTACTGACATTTTTGCGACTCATATACTTAATACACCTCTAATAAATTTACAATTAACATTAGGATTCTTATGAATAACTTTCAATATTACAATCCAGTACGTATCGTCTTCGGTGAAGAACAAATCAAACAACTTTCAGACTTAGTCCCAACTGATGCCCGCGTACTTATCACTTATGGTGGCGGTTCAGCACAGCGCACAGGCACACTAGACGAAGTAAAAGACGCGTTAGCAGCGAGCGGTAACCGTGAAGTGAGTTTGGTGGTATCGAGCCAAACCCCGAGTTCACTACCCTATTGAAAGCTGCTGATATGGTCAATGAGCACAATATCGACTTCTTACTCGCGGTCGGTGGCGGCTCAGTTATCGATGGCAGTAAGTTTGTCGCGTTGGTGTCTTCACTAACCGAAGACAACGGCGCTGTCTCACGTGATAAAGCATGGGAGGCACTCACCAGCTATTGCAAAAATATCGATTCTGCCATCGACTTGGGCGCAGTATTGACCATTCCAGCCACTGGCTCTGAGATGAATTCGGGCGGCGTGGTCAATCATAGCGAACGCCAAGCAAAACTACCCTTTGGTAACCCATTAGCTTTCCCTAAATTCTCGATTTTAGATCCGACTAAAACCTTAACACTACCTAAGCGTCAAGTGATGAACGGGGTTGCTGATGCTTTTGTCCACGTCATTGAGCAGTATTTGACTTATCCCGTCAATGCCAAAGTACAAGATGCCTTTGCCGAAAGCTTGCTTAAGATTTTGATTGAAGAAGGCGCAACGGTTAAAGCGGATCCAGAAAATTTAGAAACACGTAAGAATATTATGTGGACGGCCACGATGGCGCTGAATGGTCTAATCGGTACAGGGGTTCCACAAGATTGGACGACGCATATGATCGGTCACGAGCTGACTTCACTACACGCTATTGACCATGCACGTACACTGACGATTGTCTTGCCATCTGTGATGCGTGAGCTCAAAGACAGCAAAAAAGACAAGCTATTGCAATATGCACGTAACGTCTGGAATATTGAAAGCGACGCCAGCCAAAATGACGACGATGTTATTGAAGCCGCTATTGTTAAGACTGAAAACTTCTTCCGTGAGCTTGGGTTGCCAGTAAGCTTAGCTGATGCAGAATTAGATGAGTCAGCCATTGATCCTATTATTAAACAGCTAGAAGCACACAAAATGGTCAAGCTGGGTGAGCACGGTAAGAATGACTTAGCAGTATCGCGCCGTATTCTACAACGTGCCGTGACTAGTAAAGCATCTTAAGAAGAAACACCGTAGTAATAAGCAGTACATATAGCCATGCTATTTATGGCAATCATTCAGTACTTAGTAATCATTCAGTACTTAGTACAGTAGATTCAATTTAAAACTTAGATTAACACATGAAGTGCAATACCAAATGTGAGGTGAAAAAAAGACCTAGATGCGCTAGCATCAAAGTTTTTATCCACCGACCAAAGTGAGATTGCAACCATGAACTATACACATCTAAGCCTAGGGGAACGATACCAGATTTATGCCCTTAAAGGGGCAAAACATAGTATTAAATTTATAGCGAGGGCGTTAAACAGAAGTCCCAGCACCATATCAAGAGAGCTTAGGCGTAATAAAAGCCTGCGAGGTTACCGAGCTAATCATGCTCATAACAAGGCTTGTGACAGACGCTCTAACAATGCTTTCACTATCATCGCTGATGTATGGGATTGGGTCACAGACAAGCTAAAAGACAGCTGGAGTCCTGAACAAATAGCCGGCGTTCATGGTGGTATTAGTCACATGAGCATCTATCGCTATATCTGGCGTGACAAGAGACAAGGCGGCACGTTATGGCAGTGTCTCAGACGCAAAGCCAAACCTTACCGTAAGCGACTAACGGCTGAGACCCGAGGCCGTATCAATGACAGAGTCTCGATTCATGAGCGCCCTTGTA
>NZ_RRYW01000258.1 GCF_014861365.1 Psychrobacter sp. FME6 | reverse complement strand
AAGACCATTACCTCTGACAATGGTAAAGAGTTTGCTCAGCATAAGAAGGTGAAACGAAAGCTCTTTACTTCCTTCTTCTTTGCCGATGCTTATGCGTCATGGCAGCGAGGAACCAACGAGAATACTAACGGCTTAATCAGAGAGTTCTTGCCTAAGGGTTGTGACTTTAGACAAGTCTCTGATAATGAGATACAGGACATTGAGAATAAACTAAACAACAGACCAAGAAAACGCTTAGGGTTTAAAACGCCCAATCAGGTGTTCTATAATATAATTTAGCGTTGCACTTGGTGTGTTAATCTAAGAAGTTAAAGAACTAAGTATGGACGATATTTTTAACCTAATGGAAAAAGTATATGC
>NZ_RRYW01000042.1 GCF_014861365.1 Psychrobacter sp. FME6 | reverse complement strand
TGCCGCCTTGTCTCTTGTCCCTCCAGATATAGCGATAGATGCTCATGTGACTAATACCACCATGAACGCCGGCTATTTGTTCAGGACTCCAGCTGTCTTTTAGCTTGTCTGTGACCCAATCCCATACATCAGCAATAATAGTGACGGCGTTGTTTGATCGTCTGTCACAAGCCTTGTTATTAGCATTCTTTGCTCGGTAACCGCGCAGGCCTTTATTACGCCTTAGCTCTCTTGATATGGTGCTGGGACTTCTGTTTAACGCCCTCGCTATAAATTTAATACTATGTTTTGCCCCTTTAAGGGCATAAATCTGGTATCGTTCACCTAGGCTTAGATGTGTATAGTTCATGGTTGCAATCTCACTTTGGTCGGTGGATAAAAACTTTGATGCTAGCGCATCTAGGTCTTTTTTTCACCTCACATTTGGTATTGCACTTCATGTGTTAATCTAAGATGTATAAAAAAAGAGCCTATTTACATAGGCTCTATCTAGCTTAATCATCTTTAAATTAAAGTCTAAGGTACACGTCAAAAAGGTTAAGTATACAATATTAGGTATAATAATTTAAAAGTCAATTAAAAAAATATACTTATGTCAAGTAAATACAATTAAATATAAAAAAGTTTCAAATAATGCGTTTTAGCTAGAATTATCCCTGTAAATACAACTTTTAGATAGCCAATAAATACTCTATGGTTGTTCAACCTCTGCCATCAAATCCGTACAGTTGAACTTGAGATATTTTAGTTAGGTGGTCTGACGATTAAAAAACCGAAGACCATGTTAATCATGATCTTCGATTTTCATTTAATTAGCTGAAGTGTGTGGAGAAAGTATTGTAGTTATCAGCCTTTACGAATTTAGCTGGGTTTTCTAAATCTATACCATTGCTATCTTTGCTCAAAGCCTTGAAATGTTCAATACCACAATCAATCTTGGCCTTCTCAGCTGCTCTCAAATCATCAGAAAAAATGCTTGATTTGGTTTCAACCACAAAGTATAGCTGCTCACCCATCTCATCATCTTTATCAATCAGTACAGCCCAGTCAGGGTTATAACTACCTAATGGCGTATCAATCTTAAACCAAGCAGGTAGTTTAGTATAAAGTTTAACTTCTGCTGATTGCTCAAGCTTCTCAGCAAACTCAAACTCAGTATTAGAATCACAAACGATGTAATCATAAACTGACTTGTGTGCTTCAACCATATTTTTTAGATAACCTGTTAGCTCTTCTTCTTGAAACAGTTCTTGAGCATAATAATTATCATCACCAATGCGCTGATACGTGATACCATCAACAATCGCTAAACGCATTTGTTTACGAATGACTTCCGCACACTGTTGAATAAATAGCTGAGGATTCTTCTTAAATGCTTCGAGCTTATCACCTAGACCAAGTAGTATATGAATTATCGTTGAACGTGTTAGATTCGTTTGAGACTCTAAGTAGGTTACAATATCAGGAAGCTTAAAACTTACCTCTAGCACACCTTGTTTGTCTTGAACTTTATTACCCTCTAAATCTAAATCAGAGACGAGAAGTCCGGATTCAGCAATTTCAACTCTTCGTTTTTTCGACTCATATTTAACACTAGAAACAACAACGGAAGCTCTGATCTCTTTAATACACTTCTCTACAAGCTCACTAACGCTAAAATTCACTCTATAGGTGGTTTTGTACTTGATGCGATCCCAAAGGGCTTTAAAATCATCACCTAATACGACCTGCTTACCTTCTTTCTCCTTAAGCTTAGCAGTCTTTTTCTCCTCATGCTTCTTGATACTTAAACCTCTTGCAACTTTAGTTAAGGTAGCAAGAATAGCTTCGGCATACTCTGTTGCACTTTCTGGTAGAATGACTGTATTATCAGCTAAATCGATTTTCAGAGAATCTTGTATTTTACCTTTATTATTGATGTAGCCCTGATTTTCAAGATGCAGATAGATCTCTTCTGATTTTTTTGCGCCAAGAAATTCTTTACTATTATATTCATTGGATATCAAAATATTGGCGAACTGATGCTTTTCTATTACGCCAAATTTAATACCCTCTTCTTCTTCAATTTCTTTTTGGAGCGTTGCTACAAATTGCTCGTAAGACTCATTTGCCATAATTGTTAACGTGTTTACTTCAAAACCGTAAGGCACCCGTTCACCCGACTGATCTATAGCTAGACGCAAACCACGACCAATCTCCTGACGTTTTTTCATCACAGACTTAGTCTCATTTAAAGTACATATCTGAAATACATTTGGATTATCCCATCCTTCTTTTAGAGCAGAGTGACTAAAGATAAAGCGTAGCTTCTCATCCATTGAGAGTAACTTTTCTTTATCTTTCATAATGAGATTATAAGCTGATTCATCAGCAACCGTTTTACCACCTTCACCTTTTGCTGAAAGCTTAGACTCTGTAAACAACGGATTTCCTAGAGCATCTTTCTTTTTGTCTTGCGCAAAATAACCATTATGAACAGCGCTTGCCAACTCTTTGAGAGCTTGTTCATTGATAATAGGCTTTCCAGTATTATCCTTATCCCATACTGAAGGATATAAAATACGATACTTTGGCTTTCTAAGCTGTTTTATAAACTCTTCTTCAAACCAACTGGCAAACTTACCTTGTACAGGTTCACCGTCTTTAGTGTACCCACGGTAATTCGCTACTTTATCAATAAAGAATAGACTAAGAACTTTAATTCCTTTTTGGCTAAGAATTTTAGAGTGATCCATTTGATCAACTCCAGTGGTAATTTTTTGATAGAATCTCAGTTCTTTTTCTAGATGTTCTTTTACTGTTTCTGATACTTGTAGTCGTTTGTAGGTGTCTTGATCAACTTCACCAATAGCCTGATTGATTTCTATGATGTCATCGCGACTAGTAAAATCAATATACTCGCTGCCTTCCTCGCAATAAATATCGTTGATCACATAACCTTCATAAAGATCCCGTCCACCAGAAACCTCGAATAAGTCGGTGCCGGCTTTTACTGTAATAGATTTACGAGGCTGCAATTTACCTGTTTTGGTCTGAGCATCAATTTCAATTTTTGCAGTGATTGCCGACTTCTTGTTATCAACACTAAGAAGCTTAATATAGGCTTGATTATGATTGTTTTGAATATTAAGATCAAAAACTTCAATTTGTTTTACAAGCTTGCGTTCATATGCATCAATTGAGTCAAGCTTATAAAGCATATTCAAGTTTTCAGTTAACGTAGCTGAGTAGCGAAATGTACATAACGGATTTAAGCTGGCAATCGCTTTTTTACGGTTGACTGTAGAAGCTACTGATTGAGGCTCGTCAATAATTACTATCGGGTTTGTCGCTTGGATAAACTCAATTGGTTTCATGCCATTAAGTCGATCATCTGTACGGTGGATCAGGTTAGCAGTTGATTCTTTTTCAGGGTCGACAAATGATTTACTGAAAGCGTCAATATTAATGACCATAATTTGAATATAATCATTAGTAGCGAAATTCCTTACCTGATCTCGCTTTGATGAATCATAGACAAAATAATCATACTGAATATTTTTATATTCTTTTCTAAAATGCTCCTCTGTAATTTGAAGAGACTTATATACACCTTCCTTAATAGCCACCGAAGGAACAACAATAATAAACTTACTCAAGCCATAACGCTCATATAGCTCAAATACACTACGCAAATAAACGTAAGTCTTACCTGTGCCTGTCTCCATATCAATAGTAAAATCGAGGCTAGGAAGCGCTTGTTTGGTTGTTTCTGTTTGAGCCAACCCATTCAATAGCTGAACATTGCGAGTATTCTCATAAAGCTCTTCTGGTAGAAGACTAAGTGCATTAGCGACACCAATATCATTATTCTTCGCAAATAAACCTAACTGTTCATTACTGAGAGCACTACTTGCAACAGAGAAGTTTGATTGAAAGGTTTCTTGGCCTTCAAACACACCCACAACCGCGCTAATTGCATCTTTTTGATGAGAAAGGTCAGGATCAAACTTTATTTTCATTTCAGACATGACTTATCCTTTAAATACTTTTAACATCATTAATACCAGCTTGCTTTAATATCTGAATAGCGTTGGTTTTTACATTACTATCAGCAAATCCAGCATCTTTAAATACTATCTGCGTTGTCTCTGAATCCAGCTCAACTTTTAGCTTGGCAATACCTTCAACTACTTCACTTGTGATGCCATCGTCTAAACACACAATCAATGCGCCAGCACCAACAACAAAGACTTGCTTACCATTAATGACCTCTGTTTCTACTGGGACTGTAAGCTCAATACCATATTTGAGCAGAATCTCATAAAGTACATCTTCATTACTACGATTAGGCTTAATAGATTCAATTGACTGTCTCAGAATCTCCTCTAAATTTTCTGCATCAGCGTCCCATAAACAAATATTTGTTTCATCTAATCGGAAGAACTTTATACCTAATCCATTGTAAAGATTATTAGCCCTGCGAATTCTTTCTTTTGTCAACTCAGAAAGATAAAAGGGCTTATCATTTTTAGAGCAAAAATCAATAGCCTCTTTATGATTTTTATTCTCTCTAATTAGCGGTTCAGGTAATTGAACTGTAATACATCTAATTTTTGGATTAAACTGCACAGCAGCTTGGAATGTAGTCCCTGACCCAGCAAAAAAGTCTAGAACGATATCACCATCTTTACAGCCTGCTATACTCATTAAATTTTCAATTAGCTTAGTTGGCTTAGGGTTGCTAAAAGTATTTTTGATACCGTCCATCATTTCGGTTAGTTCTTCATTCCCCTGTTGATTATGTCCAAACAGCTCATGACTAAACCAATTAGTTGCACATTGCCCCTCTTCTTCTCTTTCAAATTTATAATATTTTTTTCTTGGTGCTCCTGCTCCATTTTTGGGAAAGTACATTCTTCCTTCTTCTAAATGGTTCATATAAGTTTTTTTATCACCCATCCACTCTTCGCTTAATACTACTCCATTTGGAAGAGTAATAGAATATCTTGAACCACCCTGATCACTTCCTACTTTCCATGGTTTAGATGCCCAGTCACCTAAAGGATCGTTGTCTGGATTGCTAAAAGAGCCTGTTAAGGGCATCTTTCCCACACCATAATCCTTTAAATAACTCTTATCTTTTGAGTATACTAAAATATGTTCTCCAACTAGTCCTAGCATTTTAGTTTTATCATTAGGTTGATTATGTCTTCTTCGCCAATGTACATGACCTTGCAAGTTTTCTTCACCAAATATTTCATCACAGACTAGTCTCAAATTACCAACTTCAGCATCACCTATAGAAATAAATATCACTCCATCATTTCTTAAAAGATTTTTGGCTACTCTTAATCTTGGATACATCATACTTAACCAGTTTGAGTGATACCTACCAGATAGGTCGGAATTAGTGTTTTGCCTCTTTCCTTTAGAATCTAGTTGACCAGTAAATTCTAAATAATTTTTAATATTATCTCTAAAGTTATCTTTATAAACGAAATCTTTACCAGTGTTGTATGGTGGATCTATGTAAATCATTTTTATTTTATTGTGATAAGATTTTTGTAATATCTTAAGTACTTCTAAGTTATCACCATCAATATGTATATTTTCAGCACTATTCCAATTAATGCTTTGACATTCTAGTGGTCTTAACGTTCCCGTCGTTAAAGCTTGAGCAAGACTCTTAGCATTTTCTTTTCCATACCATGTAAAATCAAACCTTCTTTCAGACATCTCATCTTTTAAACCTATAATAGACTTTAGAATATTTATATCTACCTGACCATCACGTATGACCTCAGGAAAGATATTGATTAACTTATCAATATTCTGATTCTCGACATTTAAACTTTTTGACAAAGAATCCTCTTTACCAATTATTTTGATAGAATTTTCCATAATAAGTCCTTAATATATATTCAGTAGCTGAAATAGTTGATTCTGAAGCGAGATTTTATTTGTATAGAATTCTTTATCTACTTTCCCAACTTCACATATAACTTGAATTTTAATATCTTGATGGTTTGGACCCCATACTATAAAAAATATTGGAACGTTTAGCTTGCCTTTTAATACATCCAAAACTTTGAATCTTCTCCAATCTTCTTGACTATATTTCCCTATATATTCATTACTAATAGGACTGTTTAGGTTGTGAGTTTTATACTCTAAAATAGCTTTAGGTTTATCATGCAGAAAAAGTATACCGTCAACATCACCTGGCCAAGGATTTTTCTCACCTTCTGTTTCATTAACTAAGCTGCATTCAAGATATGTTGAAGCAGATTTTAATGGTTTAGATTTTTTAAAAGAAAACCCTCTCATATCCTTCAGTAATAAACTAAAGCCCAATAGGCTTATCTTTTCATAATCTCTAAATACACTATTAGTTATATCTTCAAATAAATATAAGCATTTATCATTTCCATTAAAGCCTTGGATGCTTGTATTAGGATAACCGTAGGGTATCAATAGTAGATTTACAGGAGACCTCAAATCTTCTGAAACTGTTTTCAACAAATGCCATCTTTTATTTTGAGTATATCTATTAACTATGTCATCTATTTTCATCCCATCGCTATATATAAATTCAGCCTTTAGGAATAGAGCAGGAATTGAATTAAACTTATCCACTACAAAACCATGAATAGTAATAACATCTAATCCAAGAGAGTTACTCCTTAACCAATCGTTAGGAGACTCTCCTACAGGCGGATATTTAACTGTTTGATTAGGACATACTACTGGCAATAAACTCTTAACAAATCGCATTCGATATTTCCTAAGTTATTTCCTATTGATGTGAGCTATTAGTCTCACTTCAGCTTGAAGAGAATAGCAATCATTTTACTTTATATTTCGAGCCGCCTACTTTTCTCTCAAATTATTAACCATTTCTTGATTGTGATAATATTTTTGTCAAGTTGCTAGTTTACCAATCTTACTTATACCTTCTCTTCAGCATAGCCCATAGCGACAACTAAGCTTACATTAAAGTGAACGCATATTAATTCAACTCACTTCTTATAGTAGAAATTTCTTGCTTTATCTTTTTTGCCTCTACATTAAGATGTAACTTGATATTCATTTGCGTTTCTTTTTTTAACTTACTTCTGATACTAGCTAGTTCTGCCTCCAACCCTTCTAATTTCTGAAGTAAAGCTGTTTTATCTTCGTTACTCTTCTCAGAAAAATCCGAGCTAGCTAACTTTGTATTTTGTTCAATATTTAGTTGCGCTTCAGGCTTACGATCACTTTGAGATATTGAAGAGTTCTTTGATTTGTATATCCCAGAAATCCTACTGGCCTTTAACCCTATTAGCATTGAGATAATATCTTGATAGAGCTCAAAATAATTAAGACTTGAGACGTTCACCAAAGAGAAGTCATTAAGAAAATCGTTTTCGTTAGCACTCAGTTTTTCTGGATGCAACCAATCGCTGTTATAAATATGCTCAATGACCAGCTTGGTTTTATCAGCTTGGTTAATCCGCTTGTCAGCCAAGCTAATTGCTAAATCATCCTGCAGCTCAACCAACAAAACTACTGGATAAGGAATTAAGGTATGCAATAGCTTGGTTATATTTGTGAGTCTGTCTTTGTGCTTCTTACCAGCTTTTAGCACAACACGTATTACCGCTACTTCTAGGTATTCAACTGTATCAGTCACATACATAGAAATATTAACTGTGTCTGGCTTCAGGGTATTGCGCCATTCTATAGATTGAATAACATCCGTGACTAATTTTTTATCATGACTACTAAGCTCATTGTTATCTATAAGCATTTTTTTAGTGATGCGCGTACCGAGGAATGTAGACTCAGGAAGCTTTAAGTGGTCACATACCTTGTCTATTAAATCAACACGAACTTTAGAATGATTTTTTTCTGCAGGAGCAGCTCGAAAATCTATATATTCCATCATAGGACAACCATATAGCTTATCACTTCAAAGTCATTCACGTTTTGAGTGCTAGATGCTGATAAGACAGTTCCACCTCTATTAAATAGGCTTATGGCACCAATCTCTTCACTTTTACCAGCAATATTTTCCACTGCTTTCGCTAAAAGATTTTGATAATGTTTCATCTGTTTACCGTTTTTAGTTCTGCTAGCAAACTCTTGATAAGCTGGGCTAGACTGGCTAACCTCGGTTAGCTCTGACCCTAGCTTTTTACATAGATCAAGAATGTTCTTGGACTGGGTAAAGGAAAGTAAGACCTCTTCTTCATCAGAGACATAAACAAGATAGTAAGGTGCTAGCGAGTAGCTGTCTTCAACTTGCACTTTACCTTTGATATCTTTTAGACAGAAAATAACACCTGATTCAACCTCATCCTGTAATCCTGCAAACTGGCTTGATTCTGATTTAAATGCTTCTTTAGATATAATCACAGGAGCGAATAAACCAATTGGAGTTTGCTCTAGCAAGCTAGTATTATCTTGCTCATTATTACTAATAAATCCTGTCAAATCCATTCTAAAGTCATTGAGAGTGAGATCCGTGATCGATACACCACCAGATATTTCCTCAAGGTCTACGACGGCATTCTGAAGCTGCTCAAGCTGCTTTCTGCGATACTCAAGGTCATTCATCCCTTTATTGATTTTGGGGTCTTGCTCAATTATATTTTCTTCACCTGTTGCTGAAATATCAAGCAAGACCATTCGACCACTAACTCTAGCTTCAAGATTAATATACTCATCTAATTCCATGTTTGGCCAAAAGTTAACCAGCTGAATGACATCATTGGTTGAACCCAAACGATCAATACGTCCAAAGCGCTGAATGATACGAACTGGATTCCAATGGATATCATAGTTGATAAGATAATCACAGTCTTGAAGGTTCTGACCTTCTGAAATACAATCAGTAGCGATTAAAATATCAATCTCTTCTTCAAACTCAGGGAATACTTTGTCACGTTCTTTCGATTTAGGTGAGAAGTGAGTAAGAAGGCTGTTCAAGTCTGTTTTGAACTTCTTACCATCAGTTCCACGTAAAGTCGTCTCTGTACGTTGCCCTGTAATGATTGCTGAATGGAGACCTAGCTCTTGCTTGGCCCATGGAGAAATATTTTTATATAGGTGTTCCGCTGTATCAGCAAATGCTGTAAAAATGATTACTTTTTTATTATTCTCGTTTATCGGGTTTTTACATTTATCAGAATAATTACTTTTTAGCATCGCTAGCTTCGCATCTCGTGCTGCATCTATACTTTTGGATACACGTAAGATTTCTTGAAGAAAAACACTATCCGCTTCTAAATCTTGAGTAAATCTAATTAAATCTACATCCTGAATTCGAACCTTTGTTTTATTTCCAATTAGGTATGGGGCTAACTCTGGAGACTCAAATTCGAGGTCGTCAATTTCTTCAATTGATGGAGCCATAAACTCTTCTGTCTGCTCATTCATCAGGTTGGAGTCAAAATTCTCTATTTTTTCTAGCAACACATTCACTTGCGTCAGTAACTTTTCTAGCGTTAATGTGAACGAGTGAATTGAGCTCTCCATGCGCTTTAATAAATTAATACGGATAAGATGAATTAAGCTTTCTTCACGATCAATCTGCTTAAATACACTTTTTCCGCCCTTAACCTCTTGGTCATACCTTCGAGCGTATTCAGCTTTTTTATCTACTCTGACGTACTTTATTGGTGAGTAGAACGCTAAAGATAGCCTACGGATATTTTTATTTACTTCTTCTAAAGGTGGGAACTGATCCTTTAGGTCTATTGAAGCCTTAAGGTTGATTGGTAGCAGACGTGTAGGGAATTTCCCCATGTCTGAGGTTCCATAATACTTTTCAATATGTTTGCGAGAACGAGCAATAGTATAAATATCAAGCAACTTAAAATAATCAAAGTTCATTGAATCAAGCAAATCTTTTGAAGTACGCTCATCAGGATCTTGTTCTGCCCACTTTGAAAACCTTGTTTGAGCTTGCTTTAAAGTTCCTTCAATACTGCTAATGCCATGATCTAGCAAAGCATGGTCATTTGCTTCTGTAATAAAAGCCACTTGGTTTTTCATATCATTCAAGCGGTTATTTACTGGTGTAGCAGAAAGCATCAGTACTTTCGTTTTTACACCAGCTTGAATGATATCCTCAAGTAACCTTTGATAGCGATTACGCCCATCTTTTTTAGGATTATTATTCCTAAAATTATGCGACTCATCGATTACAACGAGGTCATAGTTACCCCAATTAATAGTTTCAAGATTTATATCTCCTGAGAACCCAGTGGTACGACTCATGTCCGTATGGTTTAGCACATCATAATTAAAACGGTCGCTTGCAAGTAAGTTACGCTTATCGTTCTGTGTATAGATCAACCAATTATCACGCAATTTTTTTGGACAGAGAACTAAGACCTTATCATTACGAAGCTCATAGTACTTAATTACAGCAAGCGCCTCGAATGTTTTACCCAAGCCTACACTATCAGCAATAATACATCCGTTAAAATGTTCCAGCTTGTTGATTGCACCTAATACGCCATCCTTTTGAAACTTATAGAGCTTATTCCAAACGATAGTATCTTTAAAACCTGTTTTGACTTTTAAAATTTTATCTTCTTGCAACTCACCAATAAAGCCTTTAAAGATACTGTATAAAGTAATGAAATAGATAAATTGCGGTGTTTGATCCGAGGTTAGCTTTGCTAATTCTGCTTGATAAAGCTCTTTAGCTTCTTTGACTTGCGCTTTGCTACTCCAAACTCGATTAAAGAAAGCAAGCAACTCTTTGGCTTGATCAGCACTAGCAAGGGTTATCATATCAAAACCCTTAGATTCAGTTAGACCCAAACCTTGACCGTTAAATTGAGCCCCGTTGATAGCAACCGATTCAGATATTGAATCTACATGTATAACATGCTGATGAACTGCACCAATCTGTTGCACCAGTCGAATTGATGCTTTTTCTTTTAACCAATGTGCAAAATCTTGAGCTATTACCTTTTGTTTTAGCTGATTACGAAACTTATTTTCTAGCGCTGTACCATTCAACGCACCAAATGGAGACTCAGTATCTGATGAGCTTAAATAATCAAACCCTTTGGCTTGAGAAAAAAGCAGTCGAGCTGAATCAACTTTATCAAGTGATTCTTTTAAATGTTCGTATGCGTATATAGAGAAGAGGCCTGTCATTACTGCAAGCTTGTCATTATCTTGAATCGAGCTAATAAGAGTATCGGATACTTTTTCTACTACGTTATCTATTAGCATATTGATTAGATACCTTTTTCTTTAAATTTAGTTTCTTATCTAGTAGCGTGTCTAGCTCAACTAGGTGAACCAAGCTGTTATTAATTACTCTAACTGACCATCAGAATCTATCCGTATATAGTTTGAACCGCCCCGGATATATTAGAGGCTATTTATTTAAGTTGGACCGCTAAAGCTTACGGTGCTGATAACCGCATCATTGAACGAATTGAAGCAATACAAAGCAGTCATACCATCCAAGTGTCAACGACTTCAGGCTACAGCACAGATATTTCGGCAAAGCGCTCTATAGAGCACGGCAGCTGATTGAGAGCTTCTTTGCCAAGCTTAAGTAGTACCGTATGATTGCTACTCGCTCTGATAAGTTAGCCAGTCATTTCTTCTGTTGTTTGGCTTAATTGATGTCACGTCCCAGTCTTCCCTAATTAGTAATTTGGTTTAGAAAACTTCTCTTTTACGCTTACTTGCTTGAATATCTACTATCGCTTGTGTTGTTCTCAATCTAAAGTTTTTTGACTATAGCAATTTAATTCTGTTTCGCTGGAAGAGGTTGATTAAGTATAGACAAATCTACATTTGGCATCATGGAAAGATTATATTGCCACCTTCGGTACTGCTCTACCCATAGCCTTTCTTTTGCTTTAAACTCTTCTTCTAAATGATGAATTTGGTTTCTTAGCTCAGCATTTTCGTTGATAAGTATATCAATAGTCACATCACCCATTGTTTCAATGACCTGTGACTTTACCTCTTTAAGCGTTTGCTTACGTCTATTAAATGCCTGTTTGACCTCAGGGTAGCCCATTAGAGTAAACTTAGAGACAGAATCTTTCCCTAAAGCAGAAGCAACTCGGACAGCGAACTTATCCCATGTCAGCTTGCCTGACCATTTCTTCAATATGTCTTCAACTAAATCCAATTCCTTTTCGCTTATAAGTTTTGGCTTCATAACCCACCCTCTAAAATCGCTAGAAAGTTAGACTCTGTTGTGAGAGTAATCTTTTCACTCAAGGTTGAGTTATCTGTGACCTCTGTAGAATATCCAAGCTCGTTTAGTGCTATTCGCGTTAAGCTCACATCTAGAGCTTCTGGAACACGGATAATAAGCCCTTCAGGATAGTCATCATTATCTAAATATGTTAACAGAGTCTTAATTATTGCAAGTTTTTTACTTTGATAAATGACCCAGCTACTAGCACCTGAATAGTCGTTATTATCAGCTTCTACTGCTCTATTAAGCTCATGTTTGACAACCTGCTCTAATTCTAATAATCGCTCTTTTGTATTCGGCATACCTTTAATGCAAGAGTGCTCTTTACACGTTACACATTCACCTGCTTTTGAACATGGTGACATAGTCCAATCATGCTCGCAGTATCCAAACCCAGAAGCTTGAACTACACCATATCGATCTTTATGACCTAGCATTTCAAAAGTAATAGGTACATTAACCTTTACAGCTTGTAGAGCTTTAGTCCCGTCGTGAGCCTCTAGGCCAAGACTAATTAGTTTTCTTGACTCCTTTGCCAATTCCTCCATAGGACGTAAATCATAAGCTCTGTTGTCTTGAATACGGCTACGTCCTGCAAACATTGCTAAGTCTAATGACTCCATCTCGCCACGTTCAGCCATTGTAGACAACCACACTCGAATTTGATGCGAAGTAATTACTAAGTTGTCTCCGTTTTGTTCCTTTAATCCCACAGATGTAAACAAAGACTGAACTATTGTGCCATTTTTTCTTTTATGAATACTGCCTAAAGCAACATTTAGTTGATTTATAGTAGGAGCAGTAAAACTATAGCCTTTAGATTGAAACTCGCTATGAAGCTCGTTGTCTCTAACAAGGCATAACATGTCTGATACAGGCTTATTAATTTCTGAAAGATTAGGAAACTTAGGAAAAGACTTTTTATAATTTCCCACAGTATAAGCAGCTAAATCTCGATAGGTAATACAGTCCTTTGTTTCAAAAAGATTTTGAATCCACTTTTGCTTGTAGTAATTCAAGAAAGCACTTCTTTCTATAGATTCAGCAGAATCATTCGGTATATTGTCCTGTGAAAGCCCCATAGCCGCTGCAAACTCTAGAATAGTCAGTGGAGCATCTTCGCGATGATCTCCTGCGGTAATGCAGCCATCATGTCGATAGAACTCATTAGGATGCTTGATTGACCACTGTGCAGCTCTTCTAGCAGGCTCTCCAATGTCAATTAGCCTTTGCACCGCCTCTCTCACCGTTGGCTCAATTAGAGGGTGTACAGGCTTCGGTATAAATCCACCACCTTTAGCAGCGACCCAACGAATATTTAAAATAGTATGCTCTTCTTTGACGACTTTACCCGAAGCATCAACCACCTCCTTAAATGCTGTTGTTTCAAATAAACAATCTGTAGTCAGAAAATGTAGCTCTCCACCTCTGCTTGGAGCAGCCATCAATAATACAGCTTGAGATGAATAAAATTGCTCATAAGGCGTTCTAGCTAACCGAAAAGCATCAGCTAAACAACTAATCTGGTGACTAGTTAATAATCTATTTTCTTGCCAAGCTCTATCTTCGTGAGAAGTTCCTGTAGCCTTTTCATTTGGTCGTTTCCAAGGGTTTTTCCATATTGGTATCGTTAAGTTTATTTTATACTCTTGAATATCACTCAATAAACTTTCAAGCACTTGACCAGCACGATATAATGTACCTGAAGATAGACGATTTTCTAAGCTCTCAGTAGTTTTTCGTAGTGTTATACCATTGAAATCAAGAATATCAGCGCTTTCATTAGTTTCGACTAGCATTTCATAAACAGTTTTCAGCACAACCATATAATTTGCAGGATTTCTTTCTTTCCATGTTTGCAAGTCTCTCATGTATGCTTTCGCAAAATCTCTAAAAGGTTGTAGCATTAACTCCCCAGTCTTATTACATTGAGATTTTAGTCCAGTAAAATGCATAGATGAGCTACTACCATTTTTATATATAACCTTCCAGTTGTCGCTATTGAAGCCACCTTGATCCTCATAAATACTCAAGTTACTCTTGGCTCTCTCAATAAAATCAAGAAGGTTTTTTTTGCACTCAACTTCATGCTTTGGCGTAAAAGGTATAACCTGTGTCATATCAAAGCACCTCCTCTAGCTTGATTTTATCGCATGCATTCATAATAGCTTTGACATGGGCTAGTTGAAGATTAAACGATTGTAAAATCAAATCGCTAGCTCCCATAGCTTGCTTATGTTCAATTTCTTCCATTAGATCCAGTAACACATCTTCCCAAGGAGCGTCTAATAATGGTTGAAACTGACTGCATAAAAGACAGGCTTTCAAGCCACTGTTACAGGCAGGAGAGCCTCCACAGTTACCTACCTGATTGTTTGAAGATTGGAAGACACGGCTATTAGGATCATTACCTCTTAATGCTTGAGCTTCGGAATAAATAAGACGCCCTTCAAATTTTGCAGATAACAACTCCATTGCATCATTCATCTTGTCAAAAATTCTCAGTGCTAACTCACCTGTATGCTGAGTATATACACTCAGTTGCTGAGTATCTGAATGATCAAGCAAGTAGGCTAGCTGTACACCTGTAATACCATTCCTAACAAGATTGGTCGCTCTAGTTCGCCTACATCTTATAGGTGTAAAGTGAATGTAGTCGCCTGTACGCTCAGAAATAGCATCACATTTACGGGATATTCGTCTATCCATATAATGAACGTCAATTGCAGATAGATGTAAGTAATCAGGAGTATTTACAATAACGTCTTTATAGTCGCTTACTTTCATTTCTCGCAATGAATCGCGATTCAAAAAAATAGGTAACTGTTCAATATCGTTATCGTCAAGTCTAGGCAATTTAGAAGAAACAAAGGATTTAACCTCATTAACTTGATTTACTACAATCAAATATAAGTCTTCAGTAATAGTTAAAGACCTGCATTCAGAACGGAATTTACCACCTCTTTGTTTCGCTCTTGGGATATTAATAGAATATATATTTCTATTATTGACCACTTTATGAGTAACGTCACATATTCTTAACGCTCTGATTTGGCTTGGTCTTCTAGCTGTTGCATATATAAAATAGAGCCATGTAAACTCCTCTAAAGACAAGATTTTCTCTTGAAAAGCGTTACCCGCCCATATTAATAATGATTGCTGTTCAGTGAGCGTATAAGCGCCCGTATGAGGACATTGATGTAAAACAGCTTTACCTTTTACATTTCCCTTTAAGACTAGCCGATCAAGTGTATCTGATATATCACTATTAACCCCTGGATGTTTCCACTCAACCCAATTTCTCAGTAATGAGCGAATCGTTCCCAACTTATACTCATTTTCAGAGTCTAAAGTTGATTTATACTTCAAAATTAGCTCTGAGCTAATTTTGCCACCTGTGTAGATGTTGGGATCTAACAAATATTGCTTGAAATAATGCCAACAATTTTGAGTATGCTTTGCGGAGACCTCTTCAGCCATCCGTGCAGTAGTAAGCTTAAATCCTTGTAGAACACTACCTGAAACATTTCCTACATTACCCCAATTAATACTGTACGAATTATCCAGTTTCCAAACAACATCTTGAAAATTTGATTCATAGCCTGATTTAGATCTAATAATAAAGGAGTCTGACCTCTCAAGATCTTCTACATAATTATTTAATACTTCAGCGGTGTTCATCTCAGTTAATCATCCTTAGGGTTAATAAGAAAATCCATCTTTTGCATTTCTTGCAATAATAGTGATTCAGCCTGTTTTTTAGTATGCCTCAAGTTGTAAATACTCGAAGAACTTTCATTTTTATGACCCATAAGATACATTCTATTTTCAAGTTCTTTCTTTTCTGAGATGACATCATGTAACCGCCCTTCTTCTCTTGCCTTCTCATTGTTCTTATCAATACTAATCGATAGCCGATTGTTAAAATCATGCCTAAAACCATGCCTAGTTATTCTCTTTGCACCTTTAAATCCATACTTTTTGATGAAGTCAGCTAAATTTTCATCCTCTGCAACTTTTTCAACAATTTTTGAAAACTGTATAAGAGAAATAGGATTTCCAGAACTTGTCCCTTTATGAGATACGAATAAGAAACTATGCTTATTTGCATTACTAATAAGCGGACGTTCTTGAATAACGTATGATCTAATCTCTTCAGATAGTTCAGATGTTATAGGGATATCGCGCTCAAGAGTTTTAGCATTAGGCTCAATTGACCTATAAGTATCCTCAAGGTCATCATGTCTACGACGAATTTCGATTAGGTCTTGAGAGAACTTAATATCAGTTATTTTTAGCTGAAGGATCTCTCCACTTCTCAGACCAGTTTCATACAGCAATCTGAATAAGAGGTAGTTCCGATTTTTGACTAACTCGGTAAAAGGATTCTTGTGGTTGAGTGGCCTTACCAATTCCATAACCTCAAAAAACACTTCTGGAGGTGGGCCTTTAGCATCAGGATCAAACGTTGTTCTACGACTACCACCTTTAGGCTTTTTACTTAAAAGCCACTCTTTAGTTTCTTTAATGATTGCAACATAGCTTGAGAAACTTTTTTTGCTCCTGAGAAGATTATTTGCTAAGAACTCGAAATATTCAGCAACCACTTTAATTCTTTGATTTTGTTGGGCAACGGATACAGTTGCTAATGGTGCTTTAGATGTAGGCTTCTTGAATTGAATTACCTTATTATTCGAATCATTTAGCTTTCGAGCAGTCTTTGTTTGAAGCTTACAATGCTCAGCAATTGATTGAACTTCAGAATGTGAGAAAAACTGAATATTATTACTATTTTTATTTTTTGATGCTGTAATTATCCTATCAGACAAACGAACTTTTATTTTCGCTTCCCAAAGACTGAAATGGTACAAGTGATTAATATAGGCTCTTTGAGTTGAGTGTGTATAAGATCGTACAACAGTAGTCATGAACAACGTTATCCAAAAGTCGGGAATACCATTCTCATCAACAAGAAGAGAAAACCTTTCACCACTTGTCTCAATAAACTCTTTTCTCTTTAAGACTAACATCAGGCTACTACTCTAAGTAAATACAATAAATAATATTATACAAAGTTATCAAATCCAAATACAATATATTTTTGATATAAAAATAGCTCAATGATATTATTATCAATGAGCTACATAGTTATAAATACAACATCTTGTTATTGTATAAGTTAAAACGGAATATCATCATCTACAGGACCATCAGGCATCGCTGTTGGCTTTGACTGTGCTGGTGCTTGAGCTGGCTTATTAAATTGATTCTGCTGCGCTGGTGCACCTTGGTTGTTAAAACCGTTTTGCCCACCTTGTTGCGCCATACCACCAGCTTGATTATAGCCACCCTGCTGATTGTTTGCTTGCTGACCAGAGTTATTTTGACCACCCTGATTGCCATAGCCTTGGTTTTGACCACCTTGGTTATTATTCCCAAAACCACCACCATCATTACTACCACCAGATGCGCCATCTAGCATTTGCATTTGCTCAGCACGAATCTCGGTAATATAACGATCTTGTCCATTGGGATCTTGATATTTACGGGTGCGCAGGCTACCTTCGATATAGACTTTGCTGCCTTTACGCAGATACTGTGCAGCGATTTCACCTAAACGATTAAACAATGAAATACGATGCCATTCAGTTGCTTCTCTTTTTTCGCCGCTCTGCTTGTCTGTCCACTGTTCTGATGTCGCAACCGAAATATTGGTTACGCTGCCACCGTTACTAAATTGACGTGCCTCAGGGTCTGCACCGAGGTTACCGATGATGATAACTTTATTAACACCGCGCATAATACCGTCCTTTTACTTATGAATAATTTAATTACGAGCTTTAATCGAGTATTTAATATGACACATTGATTCTAGCAGTAATATGGTTTTACTTTAACTATTTTTTTTCTAAATATCTAGAGGGCTTTGTGCCAGATGCGACAGCTCTTGTCGCGACACATCAGTCAACTGCGTTTTATCTAATTTTAAATAAGCCACTTGTTCTTTTGCCATGACCACCAATTCATCGACGCCTTCTACTGCCAGCATCTGCCGTGACCAGTCCTGTATATTGATGTTTTTAGGAATCGTCACAGTAGTACTTGATAAATACGGTGGATCGGCAATCGGAATAATAAGCAGCAGGGCGATACCCATGATGACAGCCAATATGCCCCACGCCAGCAGGTTTGGCTGCGTTAATAATAAACCACCCATTGCCCCGCCGACAAATGCGCCAAAGAATTGGCTCGATGAATTCAGTCCCATGGCGGTGGCTTTATTGGCGACTGGCGCGCGTTTAGATATCCATGATGGAATCGTTGCCTCAAGTAAGTTAAAGCCCATAAAGTACAGCAGTAAGCCTAATATAATGCCGACGCCGACCTGACTACCTAACGCCAACAATGCTAAGGCAGCGGTCATCAAGGCAATCGCTCCTAAGAAAACTTGGCGCATTTTACGTTTCTTTTCAGCGATGATAATAAAGGGTATCGCCACGGCAAAGCCAATAAACAACAGTGGTAAATACACCAAACCTTGCTGGCGTACTGACAATCCCATCACTTCATTGAGCTGATGCGGCAAAATGACAAATATCGCGGTCATGGTCAAATGTAGGGCAAAGATACCGATGTGCAAACGGTTTAAGTCACCAATTTTTAGCACGCTAGCCAATTGCTGGCCAATCGACTTATTATCTAGATTATGCTTGAGTACTCGTAGCGGTGTGGGTACGACCAGTAATAATAACATGGCCAAAACGGCAAAACCTGAGGTCAGCCAAAACAGCCCAGAGATACCCAGTGAACCAACCAATAAAGGTCCAAAGGCAAAAGCAAGCATGATCGAGGTGGCAATGGTTAAGCCCATCGTCGCCATCGCTTTGGTGCGCATCTCTTCGCGCGTGACATCGGCTAGTAAGGCCATTAATACCGCAGAGACTGCGCCACTGCCTGCCAGCGCCCGACCAATGATGACCTCATAAATATCCGTCGCATTGGCAGCGATGATACCGCCAACGGCAAATAAGATAAGCCCTAAGAATATAATCGGTTTACGCGGAAATTTATCGGCTGCTAGGCTCATTGGTATCTGAAAGATAGCCTGCCCTAGCCCATAAATACCGACCGCCAAACCAATCAGAAACGGCGTCGCATGCGCATAATTAGCACCATACACAGAAAACACTGGCACAATCATAAACAAACCAATCATCCGCAAGGCAAAAATACCACCTACCCCGAGGATTGCCCGTTTTTCTACGCTATTCATACTTGCCTCACTGGTTCATCATTACTGTTTATCACTGTTGCAATATTTATTTATAGTCGATACGCTTCAAAAGTGTTATAGCGCTACTGGGATGAATTTTGCGCAGCCTCTGTCGGCGTAGGCACAGCACGCAAGTAAAATTCATCCCAGTAGCGTATTTAAACTTATATAACATTTTTATTTCAGCTGACTATATCATTACTGCTCTGTTTGGATCATTACGGCGCTATCGAAGCTTCAGCCTACAATTAAGCCCCCTAGTATAAGACATTCGCCGTTTGCTTGCCGAAACTTTTATCTTACTGCTTCAGCGTCATATCTGACACCAGCTCACGCTACCGGCTTTAGCCAATAATTTTGTTACCAAGTGCATCTTCTGCAGCATTGTACCTTGAATAATGCCGCTATCATGACAATAAAGTAAAGCGTTGCACAGGTTATTGACTTAAAAATCTTAAGATAAAGTTATTTTATAGAATGGTGTTTATAAGATGACAGAAATTAGCTCAAGCTATAACCAGCCACTCATATTAGTGAACCCCTTAGATTAGATTATCTTTACCAATTTCAAGTATTAAACCTAATATTTCATATAAACCGTTATTAATATTGCTGTGTGAAAATACTTTATGAAAACGGCACATTTTTTATAAAGCAATATTAATTTAAAAAACAGCTATTTTAATGATCAGCTATCTTTTGTAGCCAAACCTCAGTCTAAAACAAAGCTTTAGTCAATATTTATCAACCTTTTAAATTTCAAACATTTGGTTTTATAGTCTATTCAAAATAACTTGGATACAAAGAAGACGAGTAAAAGTACTACTAGTAGATTAATCGAGGCTGACACCGTATCCGCTTTATATAGAATTTGACTATATACACTTTATCAAATAGGAAACCTATCACCGATGGCACACGACCATATTGCAATACGCGGCGCACGTACACACAATCTAAAAAACATCGACTTAGATATTCCACGAGATAAATTTGTGGTGATTACGGGTTTATCAGGCTCTGGTAAATCCTCATTGGCATTTGATACGCTTTACGCAGAAGGGCAACGTCGTTATGTCGAGAGCTTGTCGGCATACGCACGCCAATTCCTCTCACAGATGGAGAAGCCTGACGTCGATAGTATCGAGGGTTTATCGCCAGCGATTGCTATCGAGCAAAAATCGACCAACCATAACCCGCGTTCAACCGTCGGTACGATTACCGAGATTTATGACTATCTGCGTCTGCTCTATGCGCGTATCGGTACGCCCTATTGCCCAGAGCACGGCGAGCCAATGGTAGCGCAGTCGGTCACCGAAATGGTCGATCAAGTTATGGCGTTGCCAGATGACACCAAGCTTATGATTTTAGCGCCGGTCATTCGTGAGCGTAAAGGCGAGCACACGGTATTGCTTGAGCAATTGATTGGCCAAGGGTTTGTGCGTGTGCGCGTCGATGGTGATGTTTATGATACCGACGAGCTACCGACACTCGATAAAAAGAAAAAGCATACCATCGAAGTAGTAGTCGATCGCTTTAAAGTCCGTGATGACTTGGGCAATCGCGTTGCAGAAAGTTTAGAAACTGCCCTACGTTTAGGTCAGGGTCTGGTCACGCTACACTTCATGGACGGCAATCCAAAAGAAGGCGGCGATGCCAATCAAGTGATGTCAGCGAAGCACTCATGCCCCGTCTGTGATCGCGCGGTCTCTGAGCTTGAGCCACGTATGTTTAGTTTTAACAATCCATATGGTGCTTGCCCAAGTTGTGATGGTCTCGGTAAACGTCAGTATTTTTCTGCTGAAAAGCTGATTACTCATCATGAAAAATCGCTCAATCAAGGAGCGATTAATGGCTGGGATAAGCGTCATGCGTATTACTTCGGTTTGCTCTCTACTGTTTGTAATCATTTTAAAATCGATATGGATGCACCGTGGCAAGAGCTGCCAAAAACGCAGCAAGATATCATCATGCATGGTTCTGGTAAAGAAAAACTGAGCTTTAACTTTACTGATGAGCGCGGCCGTAAAACCAATAAAACCGTGCCATTTGAAGGGGTGCTACCGTACTTAGAACGCCGTTATGCCAAGACTCAAAGCAACCTTGTCCGTGACGAGCTGGCGAAATATCTGGCGGATACCACTTGTAACGTCTGTGATGGCGCGCGTCTGAATGAAATCTCGCGCAATGTCCGTGTTGACAACCAAACCATCGCTGAAATCGTTAAGCTGTCTATCGGTGATGCGGCTGATTATTATCAAACTCTTAAAATCGGTGGTCATAAAGGTGAAGTGGCTGAAAAAATCTTCAAAGAGATTAATGAGCGTCTAAATTTCTTGGTCAGTGTTGGTCTTGACTACCTTAATCTTGCTCGCTCTGCTGAAACCTTGTCAGGCGGTGAAGCGCAGCGTATTCGTCTTGCCAGCCAAATTGGCGCTGGTCTCATGGGCGTGATGTATGTGCTTGATGAACCATCGATTGGCCTGCATCAGCGCGACAATGATCGCTTGCTAAAAACTCTCACGCGCTTACGTGATTTGGGCAATACCGTGCTGGTTGTGGAACACGATGAAGACGCCATTCGCCAAGCGGATCACGTCATCGATATCGGTGTCGGCGCGGGTGTGCATGGTGGCCACGTCATCGCCCAAGGCACGGTCGATGAGATTATGGCAACTAAAGGGTCGCTCACCGGACAATATATGTCTGGTAAGAAAAAAATCGAGATTCCAACCATTCGCCATAAAGCCAAAACCATCGATATGGAAGTCAAAGGTAAAGCTAAGCCCAAACAAGTACCAATGTCGATTGAGCTAAAAGGCGCGTCAGGTAACAACCTAAAAGATGTGGATTTGAGCTTACCGGTCGGTATCATGACTTGTATCACTGGTGTTTCTGGCTCTGGTAAATCAACTTTGATTAACCGTACCTTGATGCCTATCGCTGCTACGCAATTGAATAACGCCTCAACGCTTATTGCCGATAAACATGACAGCATCAGCGGTCTGGAGCATTTGGATAAAATGGTCGATATCGATCAAAGCCCGATTGGTCGTACACCGCGCTCAAACCCAGCGACTTATACGGGCGTGTTTACACCAGTGCGTGAAATGTTTGCACAGACGCAAGAAGCACGTGCCCGTGGTTATAAACCTGGTCGCTTTAGCTTTAACGTTAAAGGCGGTCGCTGTGAGATGTGCCAAGGTGATGGCCTGATCAAAGTTGAGATGCACTTTTTGCCCGACATGTATGTGCCGTGTGATACTTGTGAAGGCAAGCGCTATAACCGCGAGACTTTAGAGATTCACTATAAAGGCAAGAGCATTGCTGACGTACTCGATATGACCGTAGAAGATGCCACAGAGTTCTTCTCAGCTATCCCAGCGATTTATCGTCGTTTGCAAGCATTGATGGATGTTGGTCTTGGCTATATCCGCTTGGGTCAGTCTGCACCAACGTTATCAGGTGGTGAAGCGCAGCGGGTGAAACTGGCGCGTGAGCTTGCCAAACGTGATACTGGACAGACGCTGTATATCTTAGATGAGCCGACCACTGGTTTGCATTTCCATGATATCAATAAGCTGCTTAATATCCTGCATGCGCTACGCGATAAAGGTAATACCATCGTAGTCATTGAGCATAATCTTGACGTTATAAAAACTGCCGACTGGGTGATTGATTTAGGTCCTGAAGGCGGTAAAGGTGGTGGCATGATTATCGCTGAAGGCACACCTGAGGAAGTCGCGGAAGTCAAAGGCTCATATACGGGTGAGTTCTTGAAACCGATGCTTAAGCAAGCGATGAAAGAAGTGAGTTAATACAAATTAGTGAATAATTGATAAAAGGCTACTCTTTAAGGAGTGGCCTTTTTTGTTGGGTTGAGTTTGGTTGTTGTAGCCAATCCCGCTTTTGTCATTATTTACTGTAGACGTAAGATGCACTTCATCCTTTAAGGGAGAAATATTTTTTAATACTTGTTGTACGAGACGAACTCTATTCATTTAAATGATCACTTCCGATACGTGACCAAAAATTCAACTGATATTTGTTGACTTTTATGCTTAACTAAGTTTAATTTCTTAATAATAAACCTTGTTTGCAAACAAGGTTTTAGAATAATAATTTTAGGACAGTATTATGGCAGCTTATATCACAGTGGGCGCAACCACCACTCTTGGTGGCAAAGTAATCACTGGTTCACCATATACCACGCATAATGGTGTTCAAGTCTCGCGTAAAGGCGATAAGGTCATTTGTAAGAAGTGCAAAAAGCTCACTACTATTCTCAATCAATAAGACTATCTTTCTTTAACAATAATCTACCTTATATTAATAATGGTTGACGTAAGATAAAATTAAACCAACCGCCTTTAAATATTTCTTCGCAAAAAAAAGGTAAGTCGTTTGACTTACCTTTTTTGTTAGTATTTACTGATTTAATAGCATTTACTGAATTATTTACGTTTAATGGTTCTAGTAGTAGTGGCGTTAGTATTTGCATTAGTGGTTGCGTTAGTAGGCGCTTTAGCAGCCGTTTGATAAACTGGCATAACTTCAGGTAAGAGTGCCTGAATTTTAGCGATACGCTGCCCAGAGTTTGGATGCGTAGACATCAAAGTGACTATGGCGTTGCTACGACCGTTTGCAGCCTCCATTTTTTCCCACACTGAAACTGCAGACTCTGGATTGTAGCCTGCCTGCGCCATCAGACGTAAACCACCAGCATCGGCTTGTGATTCTTGACTACGAGAAAATGGCTTATCAAGTCCGTAGTCACTAATCAAACCCAACGCCTCATCATTTAACCCTGTTTTTGCCTGTAGTTGCGCACCACCTAACTGCAGCGCTAAGCCAGTCAGAACTTTTTGTCCAGCATCTTTTTTACTGTGCTCAGATAACGCATGGGTCATTTCGTGTCCCATAATTGCAGCGATTTCTGCATCTGTTAACTTTAACTTTTCTACAATACCGGTATAAAAAGCCATTTTACCACCAGGCATTGCCCAAGCATTTAATTCAGGTGAACGTATAACAGTGACCTGCCAATCAAAAGGGACGCCTGTTGTATTAGCGCTAACGGCGTAGGGCTTCATACGATTAAAGACTCTTTTAACTCGAATGGCGGTGGCAGACGCATTATCTACTGCGCCTTGACTATTCGCGGTAGAAACCACTTGAGAGTAACTTTTAGCTGCATCGGTATTTAATGTAGCAGTATCATAGCCTGCAAAATCGGCTACAGTAGTACAACCCGCCAAAGTAGTAATGGTAGTCAGCAATAAAGCATTTTTTATTTTATTAACAGTTTTCATTAAACGTCCTAGTTGAGAAATACAGTCAAGTTAAATGGCTAAATTAGAGGTTATGAAGTTATAAGTTTAGAACGTTACTATCTAAATTTATATCTTGTACGACCCTGATTGATAGCAATATATATAATTGAGGATGTAACTGAAATGTAAGTAATGTTTCTGAATCGCCGAAAGAGATTATCATAGCGAAAAATAAAAGTCTATCATTTAAATAAACTATAGTTCGTTTTTCTAGAATCATAATCTTTACTTAACTCACATTTGAAGCATACAACTTTATTTTTTTAATTAGAGTCGCTGCGAAAGGAGCATCCTGCAATAAAGCCCACCTATATGAACTCCCTTTCTACATTCATTATCCGCGCGTCTACCGTACGTTCTATCTTCGCCTCGATTTGATTACACTGCGACTCAACCTCGCGTTTAGATAGCCCGACGATCACAAACGTCCACTCGCTCGCATCATGCCGATCACGCTCGCCGCTCTCACATACCGCGACGCTTGGCGTATTGCCAAAGCGTGCATGTAAGCCGCCCATACGTTGGCGTTTTTCTTTTAATGAGCTACAACCAGGTAGAGAAAAAGTCAGAGTTAGGATGCCGATATGCATTTTATCTTCCTTAATGAGGTTTTTTAATACAGTCAGGTCAATATAAGAAGTTAAAGTCATCGTAGACCAGCACGCTGTGCTCGCCATAAGGGATACTAACGATATTGGCGCTGATCTTTTCGCCCAGCTGACGCGCTTGATTGTTCTCAAGTTCATATTTTATATCAAGGATAGCTGGCTGGCTGATTAGGGTTTGCTTGGTTTTTGCGTCAATAATATTTATGACGCTACTTGAGTCACTATCGTCATTATTTGTTGTTTTAATAACCGCATGATAGTCGTTAGAAAAATCTTGAATTTGATAAGTTTTTGCCAAGGCTGGATAAGATAAAAGCAGCAATACAAGCAGTCCCAGAAATAGGATAGCCGTCTTACCTGCCTTTTTGGAGAAAAAATAAATATTCATATAAATATCCTTAGCGCCTTAAACAAGTAAAAAAGATACCAATTCACATTAGCATCTTTTTATAAGCAATATCTGTCATTACCCCTTACATTATTTAATCAGTCGAATATTAAAGGGGACTCTAAAGTCTTTACCAGCAGAGCTTTTGACCGCACCCATGATACAAAATACAGGGTGTACAAAGGGATACAAGAATAAGAACATCATCGGTAACAATGCCAAGGGTGACCAAATAAAAGCGAGGATAAAGCCCACTATCATCACTGCAATCCACAGCACAATATAAGTGATGAAAAAGGTAATACACCAATTCAACGCTTCTTTAGCTTGCGACTGAACGTAAGGATCGTCCTTTTTTGTCAGCATGATAACGAGCGGCGGGATAAAACCAAAAAACAGACACCCTAGCCAATTTAACAGGGCGATATTTGTAGAGTCCTGTTGAGTGTTCGTTGCTTGTATAGCCGTGCTGTTAAGGTTTTCTTGAGCGTTAGCAGTGTTATTGCCAGTATCTTTGTTGATATTCACGTGAGGTTGTTGCGTGCTATTAGGCATGTCTAAATATATTCCTTTATAAGATTAGCTTAAATATCGAGTTGTGATTCTAATTACCCAGCACCCACTCATCATTGACTTTATAAACACGAAAGCTACCTTTATTCATTCGGCTATTACCGTTTATACTTTGCGTCACTTCAGCGGTACACATATAGATATTTTCGCCATCAGTGGTATCACAGTTGATATTATCAACGCTTTCAAGCTTTGGCATCATGCCTTCCATCATGCCACTCATAGCCTGTACCATTTCATCGTTGCCGGCACCCGCCACCACATCATCCATTGCGCTATCCATTTGCTCATACTGCGCTTCGATTAGTCCCTCGACAGTGCTATCAGAAGGGCCACTAGAGCAGGCCGCAAATAGTGGGGTTAATAATAGGACTAATGCCAATTTATTTAAGTTTTTCACGTTACCTTCTATGTATCTATAATGTTACTTGAACTATACAGATTTATTGCTCAAAACCCAACTTAATTTCAAGATATTTGTCTGTTTATACTTAAAATTTTATTATTAACTTAGGGCGTGTCATCAATTAGCATAGATATTTCAGAATAAGCTATACTTAGATCGT
>NZ_RRYW01000041.1 GCF_014861365.1 Psychrobacter sp. FME6 | reverse complement strand
GCGTAACTAAAATCTCCCAAGTTTATGTGTACGGATTTGACGGCAGGGGTCACATGTCCTAATGATATAGTCGATTCCAAATAAAACAGATACGTCATATTCCAACGCGGAACTGGTATAAATTTTTCTGGCTTGCTGTGCCTACGCCGACAGAAGCCTCGTAAAATCCATCCCATTCCCGCTGTATCGTTTTAATACTGAGTTCACTATACTAGGGCGTGTCCTCAATCTAAACGATAATACCTAAATGGGCTAAAAATGGCTAAATAAAAGCTAACTTTGGGTACGGCTTTTGACATAACGGTGGGTCGAGGCCAGACGGTTCATGACGGTTTGGTGCAGTTCGTCTAATAGCTCATCAAGCTCATAATCAATCTCTAAAAATAAATCAGTGAGCATATCACCTGCAGTCATCTTCCCTTGCATCATGTTATTTTTGGTGCGGTGCGGGCTAAAGCGTTGCAGCTGCTCATAATGGTGTAGCGCTTCAGGAATACTTTCGGATACCAGCTTATCAATGACAAATTGCCGCTCGTTATGTTGCTGCTGCTGTTGCTCATTGAGCTCGCTACTCCATTCACGGTAGCGTTTTAGCTTACCATTGATTCGATCTAATATGGCGACAGCCTCAATGGGCATGGCGTTTAGGGTGGCAGTATCGACCACATCAACAAGCTCAGTCATAATCGGACAGCGTCCATGTTTGAGATACCATAACGTATCGGGGTCAAAAGGTGGTCTATTGGTCGGGCGCATCTGAGCACGATTGGACAAATAACGATCGGTCAGGGGCGTCGGCGAGCCGATGTCACGCACTTGCGCTAGTGCATCACAAATACGATCAGCACGCTTAGGCGGAGTCAGCACAGAACGTTGTCTATTGGCTTGGTTGCTTTCTTGATTGACGCTAGCACTATCGACGCTATTGTTATCGACGCTAGCACTATCAACACTAGTATTATTGACACCATCTGCATCATGATAGGCAGACATTTTCTGTGCATTTTTAGCCGCTTGCGTAGGCAGGTCATCTTGAGCTTGCCCAAATGATTTTAGCATTCTCGTCAAACTTACGACCATGACCTACCCCGCCCCGTGCACGCTTATTGCGCTCGTATTGCATAGATTTATTCAATAGCGTATCTTAACAGCTTTTTACGACACTGCCAGTAAACAAAGTGTCAAAACACCTACTCTGCCACCTATTAAGCATACTATGAACGCTGCTGATTATTTTTCTGGTTTCTTGCTCGGGCTATCGCTCATTATCGCCATTGGCTCACAAAACGCCTTTGTACTCAAACAAGGGCTTAAACGCGAGCACATATTTTTTGTTTGCTTGTTTTGTGCAGTCAGTGACGCGTTTTTAATCTCTGCGGGCGTGGGTGGTTTTGGTGCGGTAACGGCACGCTATCCGCAAGTTGTCAGCATCGCAAAATTCGCTGGCGTCATATTTTTATTAGGTTATGGATTGCAAAGCTTATATGCCAGTATGCGCGTATCTCACGCACTCACCGTCGATGGACAGGTCGTGACCAGCTTAAAAAAAGCGTTGCTCTTATGCTTTGGTTTTACGTGGCTGAATCCACACGTCTACCTAGATACATTGGTCCTCGTTGGCATGGTTTCAACCGGTGCTAGCAGTAAACTGACATTTGCCGTTGGTGCGGTCAGTGCCTCGTTCTTTTTCTTTTTTGCCTTGGGCTATGGTGCACGATTGCTCAGGCCATTATTTGCTAAACCAAAAGCGTGGAACATCCTCGATGCGCTCGTTGGCGTCCTAATGTTATATTTGGCTTGGCACCTTTACCAAAGTTAACCAGTTAATCAAAGCTAAAATGGCTATCAAATTCAACCTACAATCGATTTAATTCTTAGATTAAAAAAAGTACAGTGAATCCATTATATAGTGGGTTCACTTTAAAGCCGATACGAGTGCTACTGTAGTAAATTTTTTGCAGCCTCTGTCACGCCTGCGAACAGCAAGCAAGAAAAATTTATAACAGTAGCACGTAGCTAACAATGTATCGATTTTATTGAGAACTGCCTATATAAAAACCAGAGAACCGAAAAAACACAGGCATAAAAAAACCAAACACGCTTAAACGTATTTGGTTTTTAACATCGTTTACTTTTATAGCCTATGACGCTTTTTTACGTTTTTTAGGCTGCACAAAAGCTAGATTTAAAAAATGCTCAAGCGAATCATCAAGAACGTCCAACCATGGCTCTGGCAGTTCAGGCGCTACAGTTCCTGTTAAGGTCGAGCGATAGGCTTTTTCCCTAAAGGTCATGATATTTTCGGCTTTATCTTTTTGCCATTCTTTTAGAATTTCACCCTGCTCTTCAACCGCAAATTCTGGATAATCGGTGGCATTGGTCAAATCACGAATATAGGCTGCCTGAAAATCGATTGAATCACTGACCGTGACGCACTTAGCATAAGTTGCTAACCATTTTTGCTCATCCGCTTCACGCGCTGCCAAATCTGGCAACTCGATATCACCCATAATAACGTCGCGTGCATACCATGCTTGCGTATCGAACATATTAAAGGTGAAGTATTGGTCTTGCATACCCAAATAAATCAGTTTTGGGTTTGGCTGCCAAAAGATGCCTTTGTACAAGTTGGCTGGATATAAGCAGTTGTGGGTTTGCAAACGTAGCTCGTCTGGCATAAACGGGAAATGGAATAAGTAACCCGTACACATGATGATCGCATCAAATTTTCGGCTGGTGCCATCGGCAAAGTGCGCCACATCGTCTTCAAAATGCGTCACTAACGGCACTTCTTTTATCCCTTCGGGCCACTCATAACCAAGCGCCTTACTACGATAGCTGATGGTCACAGATTTGGTGCCATATTTATAGCACTGGGTGCCAATATCTTCGGCAGAATAGCTACTACCGACCAGTAGTATATCTTCGTCTTTAAATTCTAACGCATCACGGAAATCATGGGCGTGTAGGATACGTCCTGGGAACGTTTCTAACCCTTCAAAATATGGCATATTTGGGGTAGAGAAATGACCGGTCGCCACCACCACATAATCAAACTCTTCAACTTCTTGCTCACCCGTTTTATGGTTCATAACCGTCACGGTGAATTTTTGCGTGTCGTCATCGAATGCCACCCAACGTACAGGGCACTCAAAACGAATATATTTTTGGATATCTTGCTTGTCGATACGACCCATGATGTAGTCTTTTAGGACTTCACGTGGGGGATATGATGGGATAGCTTCACCAAAATGTTCATCGAACGAATAATCAGCAAACTCTAAGCATTCTTTGGGACCATTCGACCATAAATAGCGATACATACTGCCGTGAACGGGTTCACCGTTTCTATCTAAACCAGTACGCCAGCTATAATTCCACATACCACCGATGGCATTTTGCTTCTCATAACAAATTATTTCAGGTAAGTCTTTTACCCCGGTTAATCGAGCCGCTTCAAAGGCACGTAACTGTGCCAAACCACTTGGACCTGCACCTAAAATAGCAATTCTTTTCTTACTCAAGACTAACTCCTATAATATTGATGTTTCACAAGTATAACATAATTTCATGGATGATGTTTTTATGGTAGACTTTTGTTCATTGGTAGCATTTATTAAAGCTATGATTTACCTATAAAAAGTCACTATTAAGTTACTTTTGGAGATGGCGCTGTTTAAGTTTTCCAATGGTTTTTAATTGGCATTTATTGATAATATAGTCAGTGAAAAGTAAAATCGATACATCACGTACTGCAAGTACAGTTTTTTCTAGCTTGCTGTGCCTACGCAGACAGAGGCTACAAAAAAACTATACCAGCAGTATCGTAGCGTTTTTAAAGTATTTTAATTATAGTTGAAGTGTTTTTAGGGGCTGTATTTTTTACAGCCTCAAATTTAGAAAGGTGTTTTGAAAGATATTTTGAAAGAAGGCATGATAAGCAAAAAGCGCTAAGTAGGAAGAAGTGCAAAATGAAAAATAAGTTTTACATCAAATCAGGAAACAACGTACGCAAGCCATTGACGATAATTTCGATAGAAACCGCCGCTAATAACATACCCATAATTCGGCTCATGATGTTTAGACCTGTATCGCCCAATAGACGGCTGATACGCCCTGCCGCCATCAACGCCAGATAACAAAATAAACTGATGAACAAACCGGCTATCAATATGGCAGATATTTGTAAAATACCTGAGACTTGTGAAGAATAAATAATCACGGTGGAGATACCGCCAGGTCCAATCATCATCGGAATAGCAATCGGTACAACCGCTGCTGCCATGGTTGGTGGCGCATCATGTAAGTGATCAACATCGAAGTTTTCTTGATCGGGCTTAACTGGGTTACCATCGCCATTCATCATGTTAAGGGCGATTAAGAATACCAAAATACCCCCTGCCAACTGAAACGAGCCGATTGAGATACCCAAGGCCTTTAGTAGTGTCTCGCCTGCTAGCGTAAAAAAACTGATGGTGATAAAAATCGTCAGACAAGCAACACGTGCGACTTTTCGGCGATTATGCATCGAATAACCGCGTGTCGAATCCAAAAATAACGTCAAGGCGCCAAAAGGATTAATCAATACCAAAAAGGCTAAAATTATTTTGATGATTTCAGTATTCACTGAGCGCTCGCTTGTTTATTGGTTAAATCAGGCAAAAAGATAAGGCCATCGTGCGAGTGCAACGATGACCTAATAATCGGTAACAGCGGCATTGTAGCATAGGCAGATAAGCCAATTAAATCATTAACTTCGCTTAATTTTTCTATCTGACCAAATCAATCGGCTTTCAATACAAGTTTGCCCTTTTCATAGCCAGTTTAACCCTAAAACAAAACATTAACATTAGGCGCTAAAATCAAGGCCAATATCCAATGCAGTGGTACTGTGCGTTAAATAGCCCATCGCAATAAAATCAACACCAGTTTTTGCCACTGCTTGTACCGTTTCGGGTGTGATACCGCCTGATGCTTCGGTTTTGGCGCGACCTTTACACATGACGACAGCCTGCGCTAATATTTCAGGTGCCATATTATCTAACAGCACCAAGCTCACGCCAGTATCGAGTGCTTGTTCTAATTGCTCTAAAGTATCGACTTCGACTTCAATCGGAATCAGATGCCCAGCAAAGTCTTGCGCTTGTTTAATCGCTGTTTTGATATCACCAGCGATGGCAATATGATTGTCTTTAATTAAAATCGCATCATCCAATCCTAAGCGATGATTGCGTCCGCCGCCGCAACGTACGGCGTATTTTTGGACGATACGTAAACCTGGGATGGTTTTACGGGTACAGGTAATTTGCGCCGGATATTCTGCAACGCTATCGGCAATTTTTTTGGTGTCGGTCGCAATACCACTGAGATGGGTCATAAAGTTAAGCGCCGTACGTTCTGCTGTCAGCAAGTTTCGCGCATTACCGCGGACAATCGCCAATACTGCGCCAGCTTCGACTGTTTCACCATCATTAACTTGCGCCATAAACTCAGTTTGCCCATCAATCAAGGCAAAAGATAAGCGCGCTAAATCCATACCGCATATCACCCCTGCTTGGCGCGCCTTAATCTGTAATTGCGCATGCATATCGGCTGGGATGGTGGCTTGGGAGGTGACATCACCGCGTCGGCCCAAGTCTTCGGTTAATGCTGCTTCTACTAACGGCTTAAGTAATACTTCAGCCAATGCTGGCTCTTGTTTAACGGTCATTTTCGTCCCTTATCTTTGGGTGATATTAGGTTAAATCTGCGTCTATTGAGATAAATAACGCTTATTTAAACTCAAAATGAGCATAAATATAGCGCAAAGTTTATAGGCTCGCAAGAAAATTTCGCAAACCTATGCAATAAATCGATTTAAGATGAAATGAATTCTGATCTAAGAGGATGATATGAAGACACTGGATATATAGAGTCTATTTACGTTTAGGCAGTTTACTGTCCATCAATAAGCTTTGTAGCTCAATATCATGGCGGAAGCGATAAAGCTTGGCAGGGCGACCACGCTGGGCATTACTACTCTGCCCCGTTTCCATCACAAGGTTTTGTGAATCAAGCAATCGGCGGAAATTTTGCTTATGCAAGCGCACGCCTGATAGCGCTTCTACGCTTTGTTGCAACTGCGATAAAGTAAATACATCTGGCATCAAACCAAAGATAAGCGGTCGATACTCAATTTTAGCGCGTAATCTTGAGATAGCAGTGGCAATCACCCGGCGATGGTCATAATACATGGGCATACCAATCAACTGCGACCAATCTGTAGATAGTTTCGACTGGTCATTGGACGGATAAGTGGGCGGATAAGTAGGCGCTTCAGGAACTAAACCCGCTTCATATAACATCTCATAACGTAATAGCACGTGCTCGGCAACCCACTCTCTATTTTCATAAGCCTTATCGCCATACAACTCATTATCAGTATTTTTATCTGTCGGGACTTTACCCGTTAATATTTCCTCACTTAATCCCCAACACAAACCAATACGCTGACGACGACGGCGCTGGATAATGGAATCACTGGCGCTACCTGCCCAGCCCAATAATGCTGGCACAATATGTTCCATAATTATATCGGGCATACCATTTAAGTGATTTTCCCATGGAAAATAATCGTACCAATCACGCCATAACGCTTGGCTTGGTAGCTGCTTTATTTGTGTTTCTTGCACCAAGCCCAAATAGCTGACATAAACCAGCGCATGACCGTCCACATTTCTTCTGTTGGTATCAACAAAGGTATAAAGCTGCTCCAAATAACCCAGCGGCTGCTGTGTTTGCTCCTCAACCCATTGACGCACGCCAGCTTGCAACGAGCGATGCAATGGCATCAATGGACCATTTGGCAACAGTTTACCTTGATCAACGGTTAAAACGCGCGCGGTGTGCTCAGTAATGGCCACAAGCACTGCGACAACTTCGGTCGTGCCGCTGCCTTGTTGATGGGCGTGTGAGTAAGACAACGTCATAGCTTTGAAGGTTTCCTATATATCTAAATATGCAATGAAGAAGTTGGAAGTGCGCTCTCTATAATAAACATACTTATATCAAGGCTGCTTAATGCTGCTTATAGCAACGCTTAGTATAGCGTGAAACTAAAACTATCATAGCTATAGTCAGTCCTAAATAAAATAAGGTCAAATATTATAAAAACAATGCTTAATAAAAAACACTTGTATTTATGCTCAAAATGAGCATAATTAAAACAGCTTATTTATCTACTGGTTTTAACTCACTCACTTTTAGCGGCATATAATTTGTCGTTTTGCCTCAAAGGTTTGCAATTATGAAAACTTATCCATACGACGCGCCCATCATGAGCAATGACAATCGCATTGCCACTCAAATGAACATCGAATATGCCAAAGCAAAAATGCCCGCAGATTTGCCGCGTAGTGAGCGCCTGAAAATTGAAGAAAATATTAAGCAGTTATTAAAACAACATAACGCCGTATTAGTCGCCCATTATTATGTCGATCCTTTTATTCAAGATTTAGCTTTAGCCACAGGTGGCTGCGTCGGTGATTCACTAGAGATGGCACGCTTTGGCCAAGCGCATAGTGCGCAAACGCTAATAGTTGCTGGCGTACGCTTTATGGGTGAATCAGCCAAAATCTTAAGTATGGAAAAAACCATACTGATGCCAGACTTAGAAGCGGAATGCTCGCTTGATTTGGGCTGCCCTGCGGATGAATTCTCTGCCTTTTGTGATGCTCATCCTGAGCGTACGGTGGTGGTTTATGCCAATACCAGCGCGGCAGTAAAAGCACGGGCGGACTGGGTGGTTACCTCATCAGTGGGTATCGATATCGTTCGTCATTTGCATGCCCAAGGCGAGCCTATCATTTGGGGTCCTGACCGGCACTTGGGTAAATATATTGCGCGTGAGACTGGGGCAGATATGCTGCTTTGGCAAGGCTCGTGCATGGTGCATAATGAATTTAAAGCCACTGAGCTTGAACAACTAAAAGCTGAAAACCCAACAGCTAAAGTCTTGGTACACCCTGAATCACCCGATAGCGTCGTAGCACTGGCTGATGTGGTGGGCTCGACCAGTAAGCTATTACAATCGACGTATGAAATGGATGCCGATACCTTTATTGTCGCCACCGATTTGGGCATCTTACACGAGATGCAAAAGCGCTCGCCAAACAAGCGCTTTTTAGCCGCACCTACCGCTGGTGAAAGTGCCAGCTGCAAGAGCTGTGCATTTTGCCCATGGATGGCGATGAATGGTTTGCAGGGCATCGAGCAATGCTTGACGCAGCGAAGCGGTGAAATTCTAATGACACCTGAGTTGGCAGCGGCAGCTAGAAAACCATTACAACGCATGCTTGATTTTGCTGAATCACAAAAACAGCGTGTGGCAGCGAGCGGAGATATGGTTAAAGACCGTGCGCTGTTTGCTAATGTCGGGGCGGCATAATATGAGCGCAATATGGGTAAATGGTAAAGCCAGTTCCAACGCACCTTATAAATCTAACGAGGTTATACAAACGGACGTACTGATCATTGGCGCAGGTCTGGCTGGTTTAAGTACCGCTCTCGCCTTGCCAACGACGCTAAATATTACCGTACTAAGTAAAGATGCACTTGAAGTTTGCTCAAGTCATTATGCCCAAGGTGGTATCGCGGCAAGTTTGCATGAAAACGACTCAGTAGTTGATCATGTGGCCGATACTTTGGTTGCTGGCGCAGGATTATGTGAAGCAAATAATACGGCAAGCATCCTTAGTGCAGGGCAGCAAGCGGTGCAATGGCTGTGCGAACAAGGCGTGCCCTTTACTCAGGTTCCGCAAGAGGATAGTGAGCAAAACCACAGCGCAAAACCTTTAACTGAGCTACAAACTAACGACTTACATTTAACCAAAGAAGGCGGTCATGGCTGTAGACGCGTTGCCCACGCTGATGATGCCACCGGTCGTCACGTGATGGAAGCCTTAACTTTAAAAGTACAAGCGGCATCCAATATCACACTATTGCCTTATCATGAAGCACTGAGCCTTTTAAAAAACAATGATAAACAATGCCAAGGTGCGCAAGTATTTGATCATAATATCCAACAGCAACTGACTTTCCATAGTCGCGCAGTCGTCTTAGCCAGTGGCGGTTTGGGGCAATTATTTAAACGAGCCAGCGCGCCCAATGTTTGTGTCGGTGATGGCGTTATGATGGCATGGCAAGCTGGTTGCCGTTTGGCAAATTTAGAATTTATCCAGTTTCATCCAACCGGTTTAGCATTGGGTGACAGTAGCTTTTTGATATCTGAAGCCCTGCGCGGTGAAGGTGGTCGATTATATTGCCCAAAAACTGGCAAACGCTTTATGCTGGATATTGATGCGCGCGCTGAACTTGCACCACGCGATATCGTTGCTCGTGCCATTGCCGAACAAATCAACGATAATGGGCTTGGCTACGTCAATCTAGATGTCAGTCATTTGCCAGCGGAATTTTTACAGCAACATTTTCCGCAAATTTATCAGACGCTATTAAACCTCGGCATCGATATCACTACCGATTCTATTCCGGTTGCGCCCACTGCGCATTATAGTTGCGGCGGCGTGGTCACTGATGCCAATGGTGTAACCGATGTGGCAGGGCTTTATGCAGCTGGCGAAGTTGCTTATACAGGCTTACACGGTGCCAATCGCTTGGCAAGTAATTCGTTGTTAGAGTGCGTGGTGGTTGGGCGTAATATCGCCGCTGAGTTACCTCGCTATTTAACCGTAATGGAAAAATTAGCGACTGCTTCCTATGATAAGAATGCAAAGAAGCCAGCTATTGATATATGGACACCGCCCATACTAAAAGAAACACAGCCCGTTAGATTATCTGCCGCCACTCTGCTGCCACTCGACACCTATCAGCATAACGAACTAAAGAATGGATTAAACAGTGATAGTGAGCTGACTGACATAACCGCCCAGCTCAAAGCATTAATGACCAATAACATGGGTATCAGTCGCAGTGCTGAGCAGTTAGAGCAAGCGCTGATAAAAATTGAGCAATGGCAACAACAGATAACCAACTATAAAGCCAATCATGGCAATATAAATAATGCGGACAGTTTTACGAACTCGAATCAGTTGGCCAGTTTTCAGTTAGCGCGGCAACTACAATTGGCGACTTTAATTGTTCAGTCTGCTTATCAACGCCTTGAAAGTCGCGGTGGGCATTATCGCAAGGATTATCCAAATTCAGCGGTATCGCCTAAGCCCAGCATCATTGAGCCATTATCAAATGGGCAAGAAGGTAGCATTACTTGTTTGCTTCAGCCTATAATCGAGCTCACAGAGGCTAGAGCAGCAAAAGCAGTTGCTTATATCTAATACCAAACCCAAAAAGTACGATTAGCCGTGTCAAACTCGTTTAGTCTATAGTGCGTAGCACTTGCACTCGTTTTCCTTGCTACTCTAATTTTTGTGAATGGTATAATAGCGATGTAGGATTATTGTTCTAGCCATTTCAAACACGGTTCATTACCGTTTCTACCTTTAAAAGTGCTGAATATATGGCTACTGATACACTATTTGTTATTGGTCTTATGATAGTAGTCAGTTTGACGTGGGGCACGCTGGCGATACCGCATTTTCGCAAGCGCCTGCCAAAGATTTATCTGATTGCCCGCTCTTGGTGGCTGATGTTAGCCGCGCTCTGCGTCTGTTATATGATTGCTAAAATAACCAATAACACCCAATACTTTCAATACGTTCAACTTCAGCCGCAAAATCCCACCCAAATCCAGTCATTATCGCACCCTTATCAATGGCTGCTTATCACGTTTTTTATATTAATCGGTCTGCGCGGTAGCTATGAGATCAAACGTTTATGGTGTATAGATAACAAATCACGGTTTATTCGCAAACTGCAAGCGCGCGGCTTGCAACCAAAAGCGATAGCTGATGAGAAAAACTTACAGTCAACCCACTCTTATGCTCGTCTAAATTTATTAGACCTGTTTTTTAGTGGTATCTTTATTTTATTAATAATTAGCCTTGTTACATTACAACAATTAACCTGGCAGCGTGAGCAATACGGTGTTTTATTGTTCGTGTTATTTGCTAGCCAGTTTAACGATATTGCGCAGTATTTATGTGGGCGATTGCTCGGACGCAAATTATTTAAGCGCGGTCTTGCGCCGAATATTAGCCCAAACAAAAGCATCGAAGGTGCTATTTTTGGTAGCTTTTTCGCGGCTCTATTGGCGTCGTTACTTGGTATTTGGCTAACCCCATTTGATTGGTGGCTAGGTTTATTGGCAGCCTATGGTTTGGCAGTGAGCGGTATCGCTGGCGATTTGTTAGAATCAGCCTTTAAACGCCAGCACGGGGTAAAAGATACAGGAACTTTACTTGCTGGGCATGGTGGCGTATTGGATAGAGTAGATAGTTTGCTGATTGGCGTGCCGCTGTTTACCTTATTGTATTGGCTACTTGGTTAAAGGTAATGCCGCTATATTGATAGCAAAAAACTATTTATTTTTATCCAACTTACTACGTAATATCCAATTCAGTAACGGCTTGGGTAAATGATTTAGTACACCAGTAATATAACGCATGGGACGTGGAAATATCGCCAGCTCAATATCATTGTCAATCGCTTGCATAATACGCTCAACTGCCGTTTGTGTGCTGATGATAAATGGCTTATGACTGGCATCGCCATCATTTAAATCACGCAGTGCTTGGGTATCGATATAGCCTGGAGCAATACAATTCACTTGGATATCATAAGGCGCTAGTGCCGCTCGATAAGCACTGGCAGCCGCAATCATCGCACGTTTGCTTTTGGCATAAAGGCTGGCATAAGGATAATCCATGATGCCAGCGATAGAGGCGATACAGATAAGGCTTGGTCTATGATTTTTGGTAAAACCCAGTGATTGATTCTGAAGATTTTCTTGATGCTTTAACTGCTCACTCGCCCACCTAAAAGTCTGTTCAAAGGCTTGAAAATTAATCGCTAGCATTTTATCGCTGTCTGCTTGATTTAGCTGATGCACACGCTCGTTTAGATAGCTTCCTGCACTATAAATCAGCCGTTGGAAAGTGATTTCTGATAAGCTATCTAATAATTTCTGTGTTTGAATATTATTCGTTAAATCACAGTTATAAGTCGTGATATCAGGATGCTTGCTGTTCACATGATTTATCTTTGAGACGCTATGACCGACAATACTCACTTGCCAGCCAAGCTGCTGATGATGGAGTGCCAATGCTAAACCAATACCACTCGTGCCACCTACAACAATAAGATGTGGAATGTCATTTGTAGAGCTAGCATCTAACCTAGTTTCTATAAGCGATGACTCTTTGATATTTGTCATAGACTTTGCTGCTGTATATAATCAGCCGTACGCTGATAGCCATACTGCCACTGCGCCTGCATTTGCTGTACAAAGCCGTCATAATCGCTGTGCATCAGCTCGATTGTCATTTGCTTCATATTAAAGCGCTTTTGCACGTGCTGCCCTGCCAACTGCTCGCCGTTATCCGCAAATGGCAACCAATGTAGTTGACTGCTACTCTCAAAATTATCTTGATATGACTCAGTACTTGGTAAAAAACCATGTACCTGTGCCAAACGCGCATTAGGGTCAAAACCAAACACGCGCTGAATAGCAGGAGCAGCGAGCCATGAATCATAACCTGCCTTGGTCTCTGCAAATACCGTTTCTGCCAATTGGCAAGCCAGCTCGATAGGAGTTAGGTTAATCACGCCACCCAAACACCAGCCAAGCTCCTCAATATACGTTGGCGGCAGATAATACATATCTGCCAGCGAAGCACGAATCACCGGCGCAAAATCCCACTGGGTCAAAACTTTAACAGACTGATGTATGCGTTCCTCAGCAAATACGTGCGCAGGTGATCGCATTTTTTTGTCAGTAAGTTCTGATAAAGAAGCCGTCAAACGTGGCGGTGCAAATAACAACTCTTGCAGCTTTAATGGATGGTTAGGCGAAATGCGAGTAGCAGACTTTTGATAAAGGCGGCTAGCGATAATAGCTATCTCTGGGGTATTTTTATTGGTTTCGCTATCGGTTCTATGATGGTCATTGCTACTAGTATCAAAACCAGATAGATCATCAAGCCATTGACTCTCGTCATCAATGCGAAACATCGCTAACTGTTGCAATTCATCTAATAACTGCTCGTAACTATCGGCTTGCTGCTGTTCTTGCCTTTTAGATAGTTGCCTTGATAAGCGCCAACGTTTGAATGCATGAGTCATATAACGTACTTTTAGACGCCTACTGGATTCATTTGGCGCGACATGCCTAATTGCAGCAATGACATGATACAACTCGCGGCTACACATCAATTGCTGCAAATCCTTAGGGTCAGGAGCGAGCTGTACTAGATAGGCTGATAAACTACCACCACAGGTACCAATGATAATATCTGGGGTCAAATCATGCGCCACTAGTGCCGCATAGCTGCCTAAATAATAACCAAAACGTGAGCCACCGCCTGAAAAAAGCTGCACACGCTGATAAGGCTTTATACTGTTATTACTCATCGATTATTCATCATTGGTCGTTGCTGTTTTAATGGCTAATGACACGGTAAAGATACCGAACTTATCGATACGCATCGCCACCTTTTTAAAGCCCGCACACTCAACCAATTGATCCATTTCAGCTTGTGAACGACAGCGCATCACCCAACTACTACCGCGATGATTATTTAAGGTTTTACTGATAAACTCCTGCTCAGGGTGCCACGGCTGATTGGTATAAATTAAATAGCCACCAGATTTTAAACTGTCATAAATACCTGTCAATGCCGTTGCTGGTAGCGTGTTGTCAGAAAATAACTCAAACACACCAGAGGCAATAGCGATATCAAATTTTGAATCGTCAAGACTTTTAATATTGCCACTCTTCTTCTGCGGGTTAGAATAACTGGCAGGGTCAAACGCATCTTTTTGACAAGTGATGACACGATTAGCAATCTCTAACTGCTCCGCTTTAGCTTGCAGTGCTTGAATATTATGACTTTCATAATCACGTAGCTCAGCATATAAGTTTTCAAACTCTGTTAATAAATCAAACGCATAAAAACCATGCCCACTAGCAATATCTAGTAGTTTTGGTTGAGTTGACTCATCAAGGCTGTTTTTATTAACTTGATTTTTATTAACTTGATTTTTATTAACTTGGTTTTTATTAACTTGGTTTTGATTAGATTGGTTTTGATTGGCAAGTTTAATATTGGCCAACGCTTCACGTGCCAGCTCTAATATATGCTCGCGGCGGATACGAATCCCTTGCCAGCCAATATTACTGAGATAAAACTTATCGACCGCCTGACCAAATTTATTCTGACCACTCGGCTGATTATAATAAACATGATCGAGCGAATGACCAGAGTCAAAACCATGCTCAAGTCCCGTCGCGATAGCGTCGCTAACATGACCGAATTTTTGCATGGCAAAACGCGTCAGCGCAAAGCTTGGATTAAAAGGCTTAATGGCTAAACGGTCAACCTTGTCTTTACTGGCACTATTAAGATGTGCTGTACGCAAATCAGGCGCTTTTACCTCCGTACTGAATACTTGCTCAGCAAAATCAATACAGTCGTCAAAGACATCGGCCTTATTGGTCTCATGAAAAATAGCATGATAGCTGTCTGGATATAGCTGCCAACGCTTATTAGTAGTATTAATCGCTTCATAAAAGTCACGCTCAGCTTGTTTATCAACCACATAGTCTTTACCTGCACACAATACAAAGGTTGGTACAGTAATAGCGCCCGCATCATCGAGCAAACGCTGTCCGGTCGCATGGGTATCAATAAGCAGATCGGTTGAGATACTGTTTGAGATAAGCGGATCGGCATTGTAGGCTTGCTGTGCTACTTTATCGTGGGTCAATACTTGCGCTTTGACATAACTACTGACGCGTGACATCAGACCTAGCGTACGCGCGACCTTTAACGACGGTATCGCAAACGGCATATACAAACGAATACGTAGCGCAGGTGTGCCGAGTATCATCCCGCGAATATTGGGCGCATAATCATGTATCCATGCTGCTGCTAGTACCGCACCGATACTACTGGCGACCATTAAAGTATCCTCAATCGCAATACCCGTTTGTCCAATAACCATGTGCACAAAATCGTTTAAATCGCGCTCAAGCTGGGTCACGCTTTCAGCATGATCCTTGATACCACCCGAGCGCCCATTGCCACGTGCATCCCATGCAAATACTTGATAGCCTGCCATGGCAAACTGTTGCCCAAGCTCTGCTAAGCGTCCCGAATGCTCATGACCACGATGTAATAAAACCACTTGGCGCTGTTGTGTATGTTGCTGCTTAGCTTTCTTTATCTCATCCAAAGGCATCGTTAGCCAGTAGCGGTAATAAATCGCCGTGCCATCATAAGCGTTATAGCAGCTTTCACCACTGATAATGGCTTGCTTAGGCAAATCGGTATCAGTGGTTATATACTTTGGTGCATCTTCATTATTTGTATTAATCGAGGGCATTATTTTGGACTCCAATAAGGAAGCTTTAACGGAATAATTGGGTGAAAAGGTATGAGAAGTAACATCGCTAAGTACAGCATGAAACGTATTTGACTGCTGCTTTGATAGTATATTTGATGTCTCTCTAAGCTCAGGCGGCTGACGCATTAAATATAAGTCTGCCATATAGCGTAAACGGTTCAGACAAGTTTTTATCAATAGCGCCTCGGTGAATAAGCATAACTGTCCTATTGTTGTAGAAGATAATGATAAAGGCGCTTTACTGCCTATAATTGCACCCAGTGTGCCTAATATAAAAGCCCGATCACTTTTACCTAACGGCCCTTGGTTTGCCCGAATCTTTAGAGCTGCATCACTGGTTATCGCCAATAGCTCGGTGCTAGTACTAAGTGCAATCAGGTTAATAATACGGCGCTGGTTTGAGAATACACCTCTTTCTAAAACTTGGGATGTGCTATTAGTAACATGAGGCATCAGACTGGCTAATAATGCCGTGTCTGCAATGAGATCTCCAGCCTCATTAAGTATCGCCCCAAGTTTTGACGCCTGCCCATGCTCACGCGCCATCATGCCATCGATGGCATTGAGTGCCATACGTATAAACAATGACGAAGGTAGTAGCAACCATAACGTCTGCTTTTCTGCTGCTGGCTTGGCAATCACATAAGCGGTTCCTACACTTAACAATACTGCTGACACCGTCACCTGATTAGCAGTGATATTTTGCTCGACCAACGTGTTACTTATTGGTCGCAATTGATCCTGAAACTGGGTCTTGAGCTGGTATAACGACATGATGCCCGCCAAATACATTGATTGTGTCAATGTAGCAACAAAAGTTGATCAGGTAAAGTATTAGAATTGGACTTAACGCAGCTTCAAAACTAATTCTAAGTCTTTTTTAAGTGATTTAAACAGAATCAAAACCAATATGTAATGTCATCACTACCATCCATTAAAATAATAATCATTAAGCAATAGCCTTGCATAATTTGCCATGAATATTATTTGTACATAACAGTATCGGTAGCCTGATATGTTACAATCCCCAGCTTCTTAGAAATGCCTTATTGAAAACATCTTTTAAAAAAACGCCGCGAGCCAATCACCATGCAAAGCATAGTTACTCTTGTTTTGGTATTAATGCCAATGTTTATTGGCTTTGCCATTCCTTCCAACCCTACTATGACTAAGCTTGCTGACAAAGGCCTATCTTATTTGATATTTATTATCTTAGCGCTGATTGGTATTGAGCTAGCACAAGTGGAAGGGCTTGGCAGCCAGATAGGCGAGATTGCGCTGTATGTCACTATACTATCGATATTGACGATTGGATCGGGCTTGTTTGCCCTCATGCTGTTTGACCGTCTGCGCCCATGGCACGCTAAAAAGCCCAGCGTCAAATCCAAAGAGCATCGCGTTAGTATTCGCGGTAGCCTCGCCCAAATCATTTGTGTGGCAATCGGCTTTGTGATTGGTTATTTCTTGCCAGCTGATTATATGCCACCTGAAAACACCATGACCGTGATGCTGATGATATTAATCTTGCTGGTGGGCATCGGGCTTAAAGGCTCGGGGATTACCTTAAAAGAAGTGCTGCTCAACAAACGAGGCGTTGAGATGAGTATTATCTTTACCCTAGCCGTGCTGGTTGGCGGGCTTATCTTTGCGGTGATATTTAGCGATGTCTCTTGGACTAAGGGTTTGGCACTGGCGTCAGGGTTTGGTTGGTATTCACTGTCGGCGATTATCATGACCGATGCTTATGGCGCTGTTTGGGGCAGTGTGGCGTTATTTAATGACTTGATTCGTGAATTTTTTGCGTTGATATTTATCCCTGTGTTTATGCGTAAATATCCGTCCGCTTCCGTCGGGCTTGGCGGTGCGACCAGCTTGGATTTTACTTTGCCAATTATTCAGCAATCTGGCGGTTTAAAAGTGGTGCCATTGGCGATTAGCTTTGGTTTTATTATTAATATTGTCGCACCAGTACTGATGGTGGTGTTTTCGGCGTTGGGGTAAATATAAGTTTTAACAGTAGATGGTGATTAAACTTCAAATACTGCCCTATTTAAACGGTTTGCAATGCTTGGCGTACTCACCATACCTTTGTATATCAGAATTATATTCAAGATTCATTAAATCTATCACTTCACTGCTCGCCATTAAAGTGGCTCGGCGCTGTTTTGCCTCAAGACCTTTCATATTAAGTGCGTTAAAACTAGGGTTTATATAATCTGTCTCTCTAACCAATAGTTTATTTGAACACTCATAAGTGCGGATACGCTTAGCATCAATATGATGTTGCAAGACTAACGTATTTTTGATGCTAAGGGCGCGATTGCGTGATAAAGAACCGAAACCAAAAGTCGCTACAGCATCTTCATCAATTTCATTTGTAGCTGCATGACCAAAAACAAAAACACTAGCTTCTGGATACTCATTGATTTTTTCTGCCATTTTTATAAACTCTGTATCATAAATATCAGGTAGTTGACTGCTCATAGGTAGAAAAAATCCCCTAAACTCCATTTCAAGTGCATCACCGCCCTCAATTATTATTTTACAACCTTTAGCATCGACCACTACGTTAGGCGGCGTTTCAGGGCATTCGTCTATAGCATCAAGCACACCATCGCCATCTGAATCAATTTCTGCTTGCATCGTCCTGATGTTTTCATATTGAGGTGTGGTTTTGGTCGGTACAATTTTGGTAGTCTGGCAGCCAGCTAACGTTATGAATGCTGCTAACAGCAATAACGTGCTATAGGTTTTAATGGTCATTATTACTCTCTCTTCATCCAGAATAATTTACCGCTTTATTTGTCATCATTTTCACACTTTTTAAAACGCTCAATATATTAAACCTCTTGCATAAGTCGTCGCTAGCCCTCGTAACTCTGTCAGTGACAGTCAATGAACTGGTACTTTCGCAAGAGGTCTATTATTCAACATTGCTAATAAGCGCATAAATACGCTGATTGAGCCAACTGTTTTCGGCGTCATTTGTCGCAATTGGGCGCTCTGATCCATAGTAAACGGTCTTAATACGATCAGGATCAATATTATGTTTCATGGTCATATAATTTTTAATCCCTTCCACACGGTATCTTGATAATGTTTGATTGGCGCTAGTTTCTTCACGCTTGGATATATGCCCTTCAACACGCATGACAGCGTCCAAATGATCTTGCATTTTTTTCCCTGCGTTATCTAGCTGTTCATAATACTCACTTTTTATCTCACTGCTATTTTCAGCATAATAGGCTCTAGCTTCCATCATAAATTCGTTTTCGCCAAAGAGTAAGGAATGCGGACAACCCCTTTCATCTATCACCACGTTATACGGAGTGCCTGGGCATTCGTCTATATCATCGAGTACGCCGTCACCATCTGAATCAGGAATATCTGGTATTAAGGTAATGATATTTTCATATTGAGGTGTGGTTTTGGGCGGTATAATTTCGGTAGTTTGGCAGCCTATTAGACCTATAGATGCGGTTAATAATAAAGCGCTATAGAGTTTAATATTCATGATCAATCTTCCTTAATTTAATCAAAGTATAATGCCTATTGAAAACTATAGCGCAAAATAGGTTTTAAGCTAAAGGCAACGCTTTATTCACCTGACAAGCACGGTCATGCCATTGTACAAAATCATCAATATTAGCGTGTGCTTTACTGTTATTGGCAACCTCTTTACCAATCATACTCTCGACATAATGGCACGCTCGATAGTTTTTAGCATAGTTATCATAGTCGGCAATCCACTGCTTACGTGCTTTTAACTCATCTTGACGTTGTTCAATGCTACGCTCTACATCTGTGTCCTCAAAACTAAACCAAAAGTCTTTCGCAGGAATATCTTTAGCCAAATTGTTATCTTCGACCTCATTCATACGCCACGGCTTGGCGGTGAGCCGCGCACGAAAGCAGTGCTGCACCTGACATAGACGCACGTAATTGGTATCCGCATGGAAATACGCAAACCATTCTTCGACCACGCTATCACTTGGCGATACAACATCGTGCGTTGCAATAATACGAAAGCCTGCGGGTGTTTGATATAAACGAAAAGACTCATTGGGATGACTGGTGATACGTTTTTTGATTAAATCCGTTATAAAAGGCAGCAATGAAGCGGCATCATCGGCATATTTTTGTGCGCGAGCTTTGTCTCTTACACTGGCTTGTTGCCATAAATAGGCAGTCGCACCAAACATTACTGTTAATAACCACAACCAAGATAATCCTAGCCAAGCGATGACACTGGCGATAAGTATAAAGACGATGACAAAAACCCAAACCTTCACTTTGGCTGATGGATTGCTTTGATTAACGAGGAAGGCAGGCATAAAGCCATGATGGTTATAATCATCAGGATAATTATGACGCAATAAATCATCATTATCGACATCGATAATTGCAATATTATCAACGTTGGCGACTTGTGCCCCATAGCTGTTACGCGTGACGATAAGCTGCGTCGCTACTGCGTTATTATTAGGCAATCCATCTTCTGGAAAAGAATGCTCGGAGATAATCTGTTCACGGATAGGAATGCCGTTGCTTGCGTTATATTCCTCCCTGCGTTCGCGGCGTAAGATATCTTCACCTGCCAGCCAGCACTTATGCACCTCATCCACTCGCGCTTTGGCATGAGTTAACGCCGCACTTTGACTAATATCTGACCAACCATAACGTTTGATAGTTGCTTGCTTGGAGGGTTTATTAGGCGTCTCGCGCAATTCAAAGCGCTGTTTGTATTGCGCCCAGTATTTAGGGATGAGCATGTGGTTTGCCTTTAGATTTTGCAAATAAGAAAAAAATTAGGGTTTACTAAGTTTATATAACTTAAGTTATTTTATATGGTACTATATATACCAATATGACCGTCACCTCTGCTTTTGCAAGTGGCGGTTCTCTATTTCTAGCTTCTCATCAGCATCAGTTCATACTATTGCCACAACCTCCAATCTTCTAAGCTTGTCATTAAACCAAAATCTTTAAGCTTAACCATATCATCAGGTACAGCAGGAAACTCGTTCAATAAACTTTTAAAACGTTGATTCCAACTCGAACGAGGACAAATTACCTTTAACATATGCTGCATAATACAAAAATAAAAGAACGGTTTATAGTTGACTAGTTTTGACCATTTACTGTCGAAACTAATGGGAGCGAATGGTCAATAATTGATAAAAACTTGATTTAAAATTTAACGCAGATACCATCTTTTAAATTGATAGGATACTCATTATCAGGTTCAGTTAATAAACCATAGACCCGACGATTAAAAGACCTACCCTCATCAGTATCATTGGGTGCGATGGGCGCTCTAGCCTCACAATTTAAAGTCATTAATCGACTCGATTCTATACCATGCTTTAATAAAAGATAGTTTTTGATTATCAGTGCTCTATTTTTAGGTAATGAGCTTAACTCTTTATTATTTTCATCCTCTGAAATATGCGCTTCAATCTTAAAAATAGCGGTATCATATTCTTTCATTCTTGCCGCTACTTTATCCAGTTCAACCTGATATTTAGATGTTAGTTCACTGCTACCTTTAGCAAAAAAGGCACGATACTCCATCTTTAGACTCATATCAGGTCCCATAATGAGGTGACAGCCCCTGTCATCCACTACTACATTACCTTTCATTTTTGTATTTGGACATTGATCTAATTCATCAGGCACGCCATCGCCGTCGCTATCTAAACTAACCATAACCGTTGGCATGTTGATAGTTTGGTGGTGTTCTAAAAAGTATGCTGGCATCAGACGTAGCCATAATTGATGTAAAAGAACACCATATCAAACACTTTGAAGTGATTATCGAGCTTCTTAGAGAAGCAACAAGTCTTTCTAACCGCTCGTCTTAATCGGTGTCTAAGGCGACAGTTATTACCCTCTATACCTATGGTATGCTGTTTGCCAACCTGTTTGTGATCACCTTTAAAGGCGGTTTTAAAGCTATCCCAGTTGTCCATACTGATAGAGCCATAGCTTACTTTAAGTTGCTTTAAACGTGCTCTTAGCTTCTTAGCTGTTTTTAAGTCACGTTTGCCCCAGACATAAGCGACAATCTCATTAGTAGCACGGTCATAAGCGTAGATGAGCCAGACTTTACGCTTCTTGCGATACACGTAAGTCCAGAACTCATCAACCTCTAAGCGTTCATAGTAGCGCTTCTTAGGCGCGATCTTATAAACAGATGAGCCTATGGTGCCCAATACTTTACCGATACTGACTGAGGCTATAATAGCTATGTCTCTAACACCGCAACCTCTCACCGTCATTAGCCGTATGATGTCTTCTATTTTAGAGTGACAGCCCTTATAAGTTAAGGCATGGTCACCAATGAATTGACGTTTGCAGTCCTTGCATTGGTAGTTCTGCTTGCCATAGCTTTTTATGCCGTTTTTCTTTAAACTGGGACTGTGACAGTCGGGGCAGCTGATATCTATTTGTGTCTTCATAACCTCAAATATATCATCTTGCTTTGGCTGTCACCCTCCTTTAATCTCCTCAGCATACTTTCTGATACACCACCGATAGTTTTACTTTTTTGCTTAGACAAATCAGCCGTTTGGCAACCTGTTAGTGCTAATGCACTTATCATAATTGACGCTATTGTCCATAATTTAACGTTCATATTTTACGCTTCCGTAAGTTAAAGCTATCCTTAAACCCCACTCGCCTGCTTCGCAAACAAGCGCATCAAGGGTTTGATTTTGCTCACGCGATACATGCCTTCATTACGGATTTGTTGAATAGGACGCAGTTGAGCCAGCGAGCCAGCGAACAGCCAGTTCAGCGCCGAAAAGCTGTGCATCATCAGACTATTATGTGGGCGGCGCAGGCGCTCGTAGCTACGCAAAGTTTGATTGGCTCCCCACAACTTATTGCCACTACGCGCATAATCATGGGTCAGTTGTTCGCTTAATGCCTTCACATCGAGCATACCCAAATTCAGCCCTTGCCCAGCGAGTGGATGGACGCCGTGTGCCGCATCACCGATTAATACTAAGTTATCCGCCACATAGCTTTTCGCTTGCTGTGCGGCTAACGGGAAGCTAGCGATTGATTCAATTTTTTGGATAGCGCCAAGCTCATAATTACTGGCAGCAGCGAGTTTATCAGCGATGTATCTTGGGTGTTCTGCTATCAATGCCAATGCTTGATTGCGTGGTAGTGTCCAAACGATTGATTGCCAATGCTGTGGATTTGCTTTGTCTTCATCGGTAATATCTGCTAATGGCAATAGCGCCAGCGTGCCAGTCGGTAGCATGGCTTGTCGAGCAGTTGCTTGGTGCGGTTTGTCGGTTTGAATCGCACAACAAATTGCGGTTTGCTTATAATCGAGTGTATCTAGCTCAATACCTGCCTGCTTGCGCACAAATGAGCCGCGACCGTCAGCGCCGACTACTAAACGCGCATCAATCACGCTACCGTTCTCTAACGTCACACGATAGCCTTGCTGACTACCAATCCAATCCATATCGACAACCTTTTGGCCATCGATGACGGTTAAATATTGACTGACATCATGTGCTGATAAACGCTGCCATAATGCGTATTCGATAACTGCAGGCTCCACCATGCTACCAAGCATTTTTGGCGAAGTATTTTTCTCACTATTATTAGTAGAATCATTACTATCACCAAATAACAGCTCGCCCATACCATTTAATTGCCAAACCTGCATTTGCGAGTAATCAGCTTTACGCTCTGAGGCTGCGATCTTCTGCCAAGTACCCACCTCTTTAAGCAGACCAATACTGGCAAGGCTCAAGGCATAAACACGCGCATCGCGTTGCCCAAGCACTTGCTGCCAATCTGCTTCGCTACGTCCAGGTCGCGCATCAATCAGCGTTACCGGTTTATTATCTTGTGCCAGTTTAAGGGCAAGCGTTGCACCGACGATACCGCCACCGATGATGAGCGTATGGTTATTTTTCATAAAACATCCTTAAATTTAACAGCTATTAATAACTCACTTTCAGCTATCTAATTTTATGGTTGTAAGCTAGGTTTTTAACCCACAATTTTACCTTTGCGAAGTTTGAAAGCTAGGTATTCAAACTAAAGACTAAGATTTTAAGCCCATCGCATAGTTTGCAATTAACGGCTTAATATTGGGCAGTTTATCAAAGGCAACCAAGGCCACGTTACGTGCCAGCTTCACCGCTGGATTTGGATGGGTAAAACCATGTACCACCGCATCACAGAAGCGAATGACACGTTTTTGGTCGGTTTGACGGGCTTTTTCATAACGCTTGAGTAAGGTAGGATTACCGATATCCGCACCCTTCATCACTTGCGCACTCATCATCTGCGCCAGCACATGCGCATCGCGCATACAGAGGTTAAAGCCTTGACCAGCTACCGGATGTAAAGTATGTGCCGCGTTACCCATAATAACGCAGCGACCATCGACCTGCTTGTCCGCCAGCACCCGGGTCAATGGATAAGCACCGCGGCGACCTGCTTTTTTAAACGTGCCAGCGCGCTCGCCAAAGGCTTGCTGCAAGGTTGCTAAAAAATGGGCATCATCTTCTAGATATTGCGTCTCTTCACCCGTTGGACAGACCCAAACTACTGAACGTCTATAACCCGTTTGATAGTCGTCATTGCCGTCGCCTTCTGGATCGGTCAATGGCAACACCGCCAGTGGCCCTGCTGGGCTAAAACGCTCAATCGCATTATGCTCATGAGGCTGATCCGTCTCAACCACACCAACGATAGCCGTCTGCTTATAATCATAAGTCGTCGTACCAATATCTAATAACTGACGCACAGTAGAGTCGCGACCATCACAAGCCACTAAAACGCTGCCTTGCAATTGCTGCTCATGCTCTTCTTCGCCATAGTAGCTAAAACTTAGGGTCACGCTGTCGCTTTGCTGATCAACGGCGATCACATCGGCATTATCAATCAGGGTAATCAACGGCTCTTGTTGGGCAGCCAGTAGCAACTTACGTCCAAGCCAGGCGTTTTCCATCACTTGTCCAAACGACTCGACCTGCTCCTCGGCTTTATTTAACTGCGCGCGTCCAAAGCTACCTTGTTCGCTGATTCTAACCGCATCGATTCGGCAGGCATGGCTTTTCAGCTCAGCCCACAGCCCAATCTCTTGATAAATCTGTACCGTACGCCGTGATAAGGCGGTATTACGGCTGTCTAAGTAGTGACTACGTTGACTGTCATCGCTTGGACTGATGGTCGGATAGCTGTTTTTTTCCAGCAAAGTACTGGCGATACCATGATGTGCCAATAGCAAAGCAAACGACAAACCCACATGTCCGCCACCAGCAATCAGTACCTGCTGCTCAGTCATAGCAGAGAGTTTAGTCTGGTTAGATTTTGACAAATTTGACTCAGTATTTTGCATCGTTATTATTCCTATAATTTCCTGTTTAGCACGCTTTTATACGTGGTTAGTACCTATTCAAAAACTTTACACTTTTAGAAAATCACTCATGTTTTTATAGTTTTCAGCCCAGTTGTTATTGCTCTATTATCTAAGCCATAGATTACCACAAATTGCTTATCATTCTGTGGTCTTGACGGTATCCATAGCGGTTATATCTAGTGGCTATATCTAATTCTTGCGGCTTTACTTTTGCGGTGCATTGGCAGTCGTTGCAATCACCATACAAAAACAAAGCCGTGCATACATCTATATAGCTTGAATTTTAAAAACTATCTACCATAATGAAGGCAGGACATTGACTTATGGTTATTCATATTTCAATCATAACTTTTAAAGATAGCTTTTAAAGACAACTTTTAAAAATAACTGTGCCGCTATTTTATCTCTGCAATTGAAAAGCAATCAACACTATCTAAAACCAATAAAAGAAAACCAACTATTTTATCTCTGAAGCCCGTAAATCTATAGCACTTTAACAACTGAGTAATAGAATTTTCACAATGACATCGGGCAACCAATACAAGGATAATCGCTTGACTGATTCCATGATCCGCCGTATAAAGTTTGAAACACTGACCCCAACACAGCTTAAAACCGTGCTTGGTGAATACAATAATCACATGAAATATATCCAAGAACGTCTCGATATTAAAATTAGCCAACGCCGAGGCGACTTTTGTCTGAGTGGCGATATATTGGGTGTTGAGCGTGGTGAACGTATTATTTATAAGCTGGTCGACGAGGCACAAAACACCAAAGATATCAGTCCAGAAGAGCTACACCTCATTATTCAATCGAGTATCTCACGTGATGAGGATATGGAAAATGATGAGCAAGTGGCTAATGACGAGGATGATTTAGACTCAGCAAGTGACTTTACGCCGATTAGTCTACGCACGCGTAATGGCAAAATCATTCCACGTGGTGGCAACCAACAGCGTTATGTCAAAAACGTGCTGAGCTCTGATGTGTCGTTTGGTATCGGGCCTGCGGGTACGGGTAAGACCTATCTTGCCGTTGCTTGTGCCGTTGATATGCTTGAGCGTAACGAGATTGAGCGCATTTTGCTGGTACGCCCTGCGGTAGAAGCAGGCGAAAAGCTGGGGTTTTTACCGGGAGATCTAACCCAAAAAATCGACCCGTACTTACGTCCTCTATATGATGCGCTGTATGAAATGATTGGCTTTGAGAAAGTCGGAAAAATGCTTGAGCGTCAGGTTATCGAAATCGCCCCACTTGCCTATATGCGTGGTCGTACGTTGAATAACTCATTTGTGATTTTGGATGAAGCACAAAACACCACACCTGAGCAGATGAAAATGTTTTTGACCCGCTTGGGCTTTGGCTCACGAGCCGTTATTACTGGTGATATTAGCCAAGTCGATTTGCCACGTGGTACTAAATCAGGTCTGGCACAAGCGATGGATATCTTAAGCGGCATCGAAGAAATTCATATTACCAAGTTTGATTCAAAAGACGTCGTGCGCCACCAATTGGTACAAAAAATCGTCGAAGCTTATGATGTATTTGATGAAGAGCAGTTGGCATTACAAGAAAAACGTAAGTTTGAGCGCATGAAAGAACAAGAGCGCAAACAAGCCGTCGCTGATGCGGCAGCCAAGCTGTAACTTATCTCAATATACCTATGTTAAAAGAAGAAAACCGGATTTTATATCCGGTTTTTTTCTGTTAGATACTTTTTATTAGATATATATAGTCAATGAACAGTAAAACTAGTACAGCTGTATCAGTATGCTATTGGTATAAATTTTTCTGGCGTGCTGCATACGCAGAGGCTGCGTAAAATTCATCCCAATAGCACTGTAGTAATTCTAAGTCTTTTGACTATAATTCTTATTAAATAGCTTTTAAATAAGCAGAAAAACACAAGGATTATGCTATGAGCCAAACCAACGATAATGAAGAAAATTTAGATACACTCGACATCAGTGCCAGTAATAGCATTGATGACGAGACACTCGATGTTTTCTATCACCGCGAGCAATTACAGTCAGTACTGATGGCGACGTTAGCTTATATCGATAGGCAGTTAGAGAAGGGTCTGACATTACCCTACTTTGCAGGTATAGATGCCGAGTTATGGCAAGAAAAGCTTAAAGCGCTCGATATCTATATTACCGATGAGAATGAAGGGCGCGAGCTTAATTTGGAAGCGCGTGGCAAAGATTATGCGACCAACATTTTATCTTATCCCAGTGACTTGCCTGCTGCCATCATCGAGCTGATGCCAACACTACCACTTGGCGAGCTTATTATTTGTCATGACGTAATGGTACGTGAAGCGGCAGAGCAAGGAAAAACAGTGCCGCAGCACATTAGCCATTTATTAACCCACGGCATACTGCATCTATTGGGTTTTGATCATGAGCTCGGGCAGGCTGAGCAAGATGAAATGGAAGCCTTTGAAGTTGATATTTTGGCAGGCTTAAACCTACCAAACCCTTATATAGTCGATTCCAAATAAAACAGATACGTTATATTCCAACGCGGAACTGGTATAAATTTTTCTGGCTTGCTGCGCCTACGCCGACAGAGGCCGCGTAAAATTCATCCCATTCCCGCTGTATCGTTTTAACACTGAATGCACTATATTTAGTCTTTACTTAGCGGCAGTGTCTGTGATTTATCTGCATTATTAACCAGCTGCTCCAACCCTTTAACATGGACACTGCGCTGCGGGAATGGAATGTCGATTTCGTGATCTTCTAGTGCGTATTTAAACGACTCAAGTAAATCACAATTCATCGACCACCAATCGTTATTAGTGGTCCAAACGTTTAAGGTCAAATCAACTGAATTTTCCCCTAAGTTCGTCACACGGACGATAGGTTCAGGGTCAGTGAAAGCCATCTCATTATCATTGGCTAATTTCAGCATGATGTTTTTGGCAGTTTTGATATCAGCATCGTAACCAATACGAATGGTCATATCTACGCGGCGGTTGGGCAGTGCTGTATAATTGAGCACAGCCGACGTCGAGACATCGCTATTGGGAATGATGATATCGTGATTATTTATCGTCGTCAGATGGGTATTGACTAAGGTAATCTCCGTAACGGTGCCGGTATAGCTACTAATTTGTACATAATCACCACGTACAAACGGCCGAAAGGTAATGATCATAATGCCAGCTGCAAAATTAGACAGCTGATCTTTGAGTGATAAACCAATAGCAACCGCACCACCACCCAAGATGGCAACCACTGAAGTGGTTTGCACCCCGACTTTGCTAAGAGCGGCTAAAATCACAATGACGAGCAACACGCCATATATCAAGCGTCCTAAAAAGTTCGCCACCGTGTCATCTAAGCGGCTACGCAGCATGACCTTATGAGCCATGCCTACTGCTTTTTTGGCAAACCAGCGCCCTACAATGAATATTAGTAACGCTAACGCCACTTTGATTGCCAAACCTATTGCATTACTGGTTAATGTGGCAACATCAATGGTAAAACCTAAAAATTCCATACTGACTCTTTATTTTATAGCTGTGTGTTGTATTTGTTTGTTTTGACTTCCTCCCCTCCCTAAACGGAGGGGATTCCTACCGCTAGACGCTCAAGCC
>NZ_RRYW01000040.1 GCF_014861365.1 Psychrobacter sp. FME6 | reverse complement strand
GTAGCAATTGGGTTTGATAATTAGTTTATAACACTTTTAGGTGGGATTGACTATAGCAGCAGATATGAAGTATAACGCTGCAAAAAAAATCATAGAATATACAGGACAATAATCAGTGAAAATAAGAGGTAAAGAGTATAAATTATCCAACATCTTATTTGTTTTTGTATTTTTTATTTTTTTTATATCGTTTATTGATTTAGAACCAGATAAAGAGCTTGAAATATATCAACAAGAATTGATTGAGAAAGAAAGTTGGTTAATATCTCAGTTGAATGATGTCGCAAACTTCATTAACTTTAACAAAAGTGAATATGATTATATTAATCGAGAAGTTTGGTTCACTGCTTGGTACGTCAGTCCCGAATTTAACAAGAATAAGCTGTTACGTTTACATAGCTATCTTCTCAAAAAAGGTTGGGTAGACATGACTGATAAAATTGACAAAAATAATTATATAGTCAAAACCTCAAGCAGCTCTGATGAAATAGCTAAACATATTCGTATACTCTGCAATAATAAAGCCACTATATTTATGTATATGACGGATATGCGAGAAAATTACGAATATGAATATGAATATTCTGAAGCGCGTACTTTAATAGAACTACTATATGACTATAGTTTGCCTTGCTATGACTTGAATGAAAAACAATATAATAATCCTAGTACTATAGAATTGAATAATTAATATTATTCCCTAAAAATTAATAGCTAGAAAAATTAACAAAAGGAATTTTAATGTATCAAAAAAAAATTACCCCTTTAATTCAGACTTTATTATTAGCCACAATACTATCCAGTAGTTTTCTAGCTTCTGCTTGCTCAGCGGAATCATCAAACACACAGATATCACCCAATCAAAGCACTCCTACTGAAATATATAAACTCGGACTAGCCTACTACGAAGGCGACTCAGTTACTGAAGATGATGACAAAGCTTTTGAACTGTTTCAAAAAGCTGCCAATCAAGACTATGCCCCTGCTAAACATTATCTAGGTATTATGTATTATGAAGGTTTGGGCGTAGATCAAAATTACCAAAAAGCATTCGAATGGATTGAACAAGCCGCCAACCAAGGATATGCTAATGCTCAATTCGATCTTGGAGTTATGTATCATGAAGGTATTGCTGTTAAACAAGATGAGATAAAAAAACTTGAATGGTTTCGACAAGCTGCTAACCAAGGATACACTGATGCTCAATTCAATCTCGGGATTATGTATCATGAGAGTATTGGTGTTGAGCAAGACTATCAAAAAGCAATGCAGTGGTATCTATTAGCAGCTAACAATGGATCTTTTGACGCTCAAAATAATATTGGTAATTTTTACGAAAACGGCTACGGCGTGACGCAAGATTATGATAGTGCTTTAGAGTGGTATACCAAAGCTGCTGATCAAGGGTTAGACATAGCACAATTCAATATTGGTGGTCTCTACGAGAACGGTTACGGCGTACCGCAAGATTATGACACAGCTTTTGAATGGTATAAAAAAGCGGCTGACCAAGGCAATCAAGAAGCCAGCAATAGAATCGGTAGATTGGTTATGGATGATAAAATCGACGATACAGGCATCACTATCTTCAGCACCCAAGAAACTGGTCTCACATTAGGTAATATTGAAAAAATGAGCCAATAATAACGACAGCTGTGTGAGCCAGTAGTTTTTAGCTCATACAGCTACGTATGAAATGTCTAACAACCCCATCACTCCACCAAACCACCCAAAATAGTCTTAACCTCAGTCACATACTGACCCAAATCCGGCTCCAAATGAAAGCCTTCTACCGGTGTGGGCAAACCTTTCTGCTTGCCTAATCTGACAATAATTGCATTTTCTTCTGGTAAAACCAATACGCGCTGACCTAAATGACCCAGCATGGCATAAAACGGAATCGGACTGTCCATATCCATCCACACCGAATGTCCGTAAACTTGCGCTTGCCCTGCTGCAAATGCTGATGCGTTGGGCGTAACCATAAAGTTAACGTGTTCTTTGCTAAGTAGCTGCTCGCCTTGCCATTCGCCACCGTTTAATAATAGCTGCCCAAATTTGGCAAAATCTAAAGCGCTGGCATTAAGACAGCAATATACTTTTTCGATACTTGAAGCCCCATCAAGCGACCAATACGCATCACCTTGCATACCAAGTGGTTGCCAAAACTTCTCTTCTAAATAGCTAGAAACGGTATAGCCATGCGGCTCTAATGCCCGTGATAAAGCAATACCGAGCATTTGCGTGTCGCCGGACGAGTATTCAAACTGGCCACCACATTCTTCGACAAACTCTCGATTGACCATTTGCTTGACTAAATCATGTCCGTAGTAAGATTCTGCCGTGGGATTAATAGGAAAGTAATAATCCTCGGTCCAATCATAACCCGAGGTCATCGCTGAGAAATCTGCGAGGGTACAGTTTTGCGCATACTTGTTGTCCGCGTATTCAGGCAGCCACTTGCTAATTGGTTCATCAACGCTTGATATATAACCATCTTCTACCGCTTTGAGATACAGCATAGTGGTGACGGTTTTTGCCATCGAAAAGCTATTGGTGTGCGAATCGCTGCCGTAGCCTTGCCAGTAGTTTTCGTACAGCAGTTTGCCGTCTTTGATAATGGCAAAGGCGACAGTTTCATCGGTATCTAAAGCATTTTGTAAGGTAGGCGTCAGTTTGACTTGCTCAAAGTTAGGATCTTTCTGCCAAACGATAGCGTCTTTGGCGCGGATAGTACGATTATCAAAATCGACATAATCATCGATATTGGCGGTATTTTCACCTTTAAGATAAGTGAGCTGTAAGCCGCGAAAGATATAAGCGTTGCCCGTCACCACTAAGCCCAAGCTGATAATAATCAGTAGCGCTATAATAGGTAAAACGATCCATTTAAACAGTGTTTTTAACACTACCATTATAAAATCCTTTTTTATGGCGTGGTTGATGAGTACGATCGATTATCGCTGAAGGGTTTAGCCTAGCATGGATGTGGGGTTTTGGGAGGTAGTTTCTGGGTAGCGAGTGTAGAGCTAGTTTCTATACCATCTTGCTAATAGTTTGAGCTACATTATGAAAATTAGTTTATTGTTTGAGTACCATTTATAATACAAGAGTGTAAAATATATAAATTGAATAGCACGTATAAAGGATATTGACTAGTGGATGGTAAAAAACAAGGAAATGAAACAATAAGAATAAGCTCTGATGGCCTTTATCGAGGAGCTACAGTTCATACCCCTTTCCCTCTAGAAAATAGTGATTTCCTAAAATTAACAAAGGTTAATAGCTTACTACCAATTTGGGCACACACTTTTTTTACTGGTACGAGTGTTTTTTCTATTACAGTATTAGCTAAATGGCTAAACCATAAATATTTTAATGGGATCGAAACTGTATCAAACACCGAAGGACTCACTCTACTAATCCTCATAGTATTGGCAGTAATATTCGAGGCTTTATATATAATATCACCTTCAGATAAGAAAAAAACGATCTCAAGAATTGAGAAGCACTTCTCAGAAAACAAACCTAAAGCAGCAGGATTCGGAAATGAATAAGCAATTGCCTAAAGAATATAGTCCTTTTAATAAAGTCTGGGTTTGCAGCAACACGTTCAATGAAGGTGAAATAATTTTTGAGGTTGAAGGTAATCCTGTTTTTCTCATAGGACGTGACAATGAAAGTCACAAAACATTATTATGGTTTAATGCACCAATAAAAGGAAATAATACAAATAGATGGCACAATATAATATCAAAAAATAAAGTTAATGATGTTAAGTATGAACTAAATACTACCGAGTATGGTAATGAAGTGACTTTCTTAGACCAACCTTTGCTTCAATTTAAAATAATGGACGATAATTTGGTTATTAATATAATAAACCTTACACCCATTGGTTTAAATATTTATGGAGGATTATCGTCATTAACTATTGTAGGCAACACTTTATCCGGCAATACATTTACTGGCGTTAGTACTATGATAGCTATTGGCAAATGATGATTGAGATTTACAATCTTACAAAGTACTAAATATCCGAACTCTAACTATATAAAAAAACAGCAAGATAATCTACCTTGCCGCTCTTATAAGCTCTAATTTAAATTCTAAATACTCGCCGCAACCTCTGCGCCATCACGAATGGCGCGTTTGGCATCTAGCTCAGCGGCTAGCTTTGCGCCACCGATTAGGTGATATTGCGCGTCTGGTGCATCACCAACATTTGGCATCAGCTCAACCACTGATTCTTGACCAGCACAGACCACGACGCTATCGACACGTAGCAACTGGCTTTGACCTTGATTGTTGGTGATCCAAATACCCTCATTGGTGATTTTATCGTACTGCGCGCCTGATACTTGGATGACACCATGCGATTTAATGTGCGCACGATGTACCCAGCCCGAGGTTTTATTGAGACCACGGCCCAAGCGACCTTTGGTACGCTGCATTAAATATACCTGACGAATAGGTTTAATGGCCTCAGGCTTAATCAACCCACCATCGGTTTGATACTCAGTATCCTCCGTTACGCCCCACTCTTCACGCCATTCGCTGACCGATTGCGCTTTTGGACGATAGCTTGGATCTTTTAGCAATTCAGGGCCTAGCTCATCGAGCGGCTGACCATGGCGCGCTGTGAGATATTCACTAACATCAAAACCAATACCGCCCGCACCGATGACAGCAACGGTATCACCGACTGATTTTTCACCAGAGAGCAATTCAGCATAGCTCATCACTTGTGGTAAATCAGCGCCTTCCAATTTACCTGCAAGACTTCTAGGAACGACACCAGTAGCAACGATGACGTGATGGAATTTGGCTTTCTCTAACATGTCTTTATCGACTTTGCTATTGAGTTTAATCTCAACGCCTAAGTGCTCAAGCTCGTTGATATAGTAGCGAATGGTTTCAAAGAACTCCTCTTTACCAGGGATAACTTTGGCGTAGTTAAACTGCCCACCCAAGATATCTTTTGCTTCAAATAAAGTCACATCATGACCACGCAAGGCAGCGACATGAGCGGCTGACATACCAGCCACACCACCACCGATAACGGCAACTTTTTTAGGTTTTTTGGTTTTCTTATAAACCAACTCAGTCTCGTAGCAAGCTTGTGGATTGACCAGACAAGTCGAGCGTTTATTTTCAAAAGTATGGTCTAGGCAAGCTTGGTTACAAGCGATACAGGTATTGATGCGATCGGCTTGACCGTTTTTGGCTTTATTAACCCAATGCGCATCGGCTAAGAATGGGCGCGCCATCTGAATCATATCTGCTTGACCACTAGCGACGATTTCTTCAGCCGTTTCTGGCATATTGATACGGTTGGCGGCCATCATCGGGATACTGATGTGCTTTTTAATTTCAGCGGTAAAATCAACAAACGCGGCACGCGGTACGCTGGTAACAATCGTTGGGACGCGCGCTTCATGCCAGCCGATACCGGTATTCATGATGGTCACGCCCGCCTCTTCTAAGGCTTTGGCGACGGTGATAACTTCATCCATGACGTTGCCGTCTTTGACCAAATCAATCACTGATAAGCGGAACAAAATAATAAAATCTTCACCGGCCGCTTCGCGTACTGCTTTGACCACATCGACAGCCAGCTTCATACGACCTTGAATATCACCGCCGTATTCGTCGTCGCGCTTATTGACATGACGCGATAAAAACTGATTGAGTAAATAGCCTTCTGAGCCCATGATTTCAACGCCGTCATAACCCGCTTGCTTAGACAATTTTGCACAGCGTGCATAGTCTTTTACCGTCTGCTCGATGTTTTTGATACTCATCTTACGCGGTTTAAATGGTGAGATTGGTGATTTTATCGGACTTGATGACACCACAAATGGATGATAACCATAACGACCACTGTGCAATATTTGCATGATGATTTTGCTATCATATTTATGCGCAGCACGGGTCACACGCTGATGATTAATGACGTCAGCTTTGGTATTCATCGTACCGCCAGCAGGCAGCAACCAGCCTTCGCGATTGGGCGAGATGCCGCCCGTGATCATCATCGCCACGCCGCCTTTGGCACGCTCTGCAAAATATGCCGCCAACTTACCGTAATTATAAAAACGGTCTTCAAGACCCGTATGCATTGAGCCCATGACCATGCGATTTTTTAGCGTGGTAAAGCCCAAATCCAGTGGCTCAAATAAATGCGGATAGTGTTCATTGGTGCTAGCAGTCTCAATGGTATTGGCAGTATGGCTGGCGGACATATCATTTTCCTTATGAATGGTTTATCAAACTACTTCTTAAAAGTAGAGCGGCTATGGGATTTAGCGTTACCACTATCGTAACACACCGCCATTATTATCAGCTATGCAGACAAGCGACTGATGAGTGAACACTATGTTCTCCTAGCTATCGATGACAGCTATTGACCTCACTGATCGATAGCATTTGGTTAAGTAAACACCACAAAATCAGCCCAATCTTTCACCGCGATTGTCTATAATAACCAGTTACTGATACAGTAGTTTCGATAAAAAATGGTATTACCGAATACTAGAACAACGATAAAGGACTATCACAATGACTGACTTTCACACCGGTCTTGGCAAAAATCCTGCCAACCATCAACCGCTTACCCCTATTGATTTTATCATCCGCAGCGCGCAGGTTTATCCTGATAAAACCGCCATCATCTATGATGACCTAGAACATAATAACCTAACCCAAAGCTGGCAGCAGACTTACGATCGTTGCCGGCAGCTAGCGGATGGTCTGCGTAAATTGGGCATTGATAAAAACGACACGGTGGCGGTTATGATGCCGAACACGCCAGCGATGGTTGAGTGTGCCTTTGGGGTGCCGATGTCAGGCGGCGTGCTGTGTACACTGAACACCCGACTCGATATCAATGCGCTGACCTTTTGCTTGCAGCACTCAGAAGCCAAAGTATTAATTTTAGACAGTGAGTTTGCTGAGCACGCTGAAATTATTGATGAAGCTTTTCCTAACCTTACTGTTATTCATGCCACCGATGCTGCCGTCGATACCGAGCGTTTTGGGCAAATGACTTATGACGAACTCATTGCCAGCTCCGACAGCTTAGACAACTGGGAAAAACCATTAGACGAATGGGACGCCATCGCCCTCAACTATACCTCTGGTACGACTGGCAAACCCAAGGGCGTGGTCTACCATCATCGCGGCGCGACGCTCAATGCCATCTCCAATATTCTAGATTGGGACATGCCCAAGCATACGATGTACCTATGGACGCTGCCATTATTTCATTGTAATGGCTGGTGCTTTCCGTGGACGATTGCAGAGCGCGCAGGCGTCAACGTCTGTTTGCGTCAGATTAATGCGGATTTAATTTTGCAATTGATTGCCAAGTATAAAGTCAGCCATTATTGCTCAGCGCCTGTGGTACACAATATGATTGCCAGCGGCAAGCCTGAATATAAAGACGCCATCACCCACGAAGTCAACGGCTGGGTCGCTGGTGCGCCGCCCTCTGAAACCATGCTCGCTGCTATGGAGGAAATGGGTTTTCATATCTCCCACGTCTATGGACTGACCGAAGTCTATGGACCGGTCACCGTCTGTGCGGAGCAAGAAGAATGGAATGCGCTCGATGTCGCAGAACGGTCACAGAAAAAATCACGCCAAGGCGTCACCTCTCATCTTATGACAGGATTTGATGTGTTTAAGCAAGGAACGACTGAACCCGTTGCTGCCGATGGTGAAGAAATGGGTGAGTTGGCACTGCGCGGCAATATGGTGATGAAAGGCTATCTAAAAAGCCGAAAAGCCACCGAAGCGGCCTTTGCTGATGGCTGGTTTCGTACTGGTGATTTGGGCGTTAAATATCCTGATGGCTATATTAAAATTATGGATCGCCTCAAAGATATCATCATCTCAGGCGGTGAAAACATCTCCAGTATTGAAGTCGAAAACGTCTTATATAAAATGCCAGAAATTCAAAGCTGTGCTGTCGTCGCCGCACCGCATGATAAATGGGGCGAAGTGCCCGTTGCCTTTATCGAGATTTATGCTGGCAGCACTTTACAGCGTGACCATGTAATGGAGCATTGCACACAATATTTAGCGGGTTTTAAAGTGCCAAAATATATCGTTTTTGCCGAAATACCGAAGACCAGTACCGGTAAAGTGCAGAAGTTTGAGCTACGCCAAGCCGCTAAATCACTGGCCCATGAAACGCCAAAAGTAACTTTTAGCACAAAATAATATCTTCAAAAGCTAAGGTGGCAAGGAAAACGAGCGTAAGCACTACAATCGGTAGGTTTAGCGAGTTTGACAAAGCTAACTTATTTTTGAGGATATTATTAAACCAGCCCATGCTAATTAAGCTTGGGCTCAAGCCATTGATAGATTAGCATGCCCGCTATCATCGCTGGGATAAAGACATAAGCCTGCCACTGTCCTGTTCCAAGTAGCACGATACCGGGACCTGGGCAAATACCAACCAAACCCCAACCGATACCAAATAGCATCGCGCCGATTAATAGTTTTTTATTAATCATCGTTTTACTTGGCATTTCAATTAACGTGCCAATCCAGCTGGTCTGTTGACGCTTCGCCAGTTGTACACCGACGATTGCCACTATCAAACCACCGCCCATCACTAGCGCAAGTGAAATATCCCACGCCCCAAAGACGTCCAAAAACCCTTGTACTTTAACAGGATCGGTCATTCCAGATATCAGCAGTCCAAAACCAAATAGTAACCCTGCTAGTAATCCAATTATATTTTTTAGCATTATTATTTCTCGCTATTCTCTTTTATTAATTTTTCGCTGGTATAGTTAATTCGTTTTAAAAGGTTATAGAGAGGCGGATAGAAATTTTTGCAGCCTCTGTCTGCGCAGGCACAGTACGCCAGAAATTTTTTATCCGCCTCGTGTATAAATGACATACTTATTACTCATACTGTGATTCAAAACACACTCAAAATATGCCGACCCAAATAAACCGTCACAATACCAAAGAACATAAAAGTCACCGTCGCCGCCATCGAACGTGGAGACAGGCGCGCATTACCACAGATACCATGTCCACTGGTACAGCCTGAGCCTAAACGTGTGCCAAAACCGACCAGCAACCCCGCGCCAATTAATAACGGCAGTGAGGTACTAACTTCTATATCAGGTAACGGTTTTACCAAACTATAAAATAGTGGCGAGACGACCAGACCCAGTATAAATAATACCTGCCACATCTCTACACGCTTGGGCTTTAATAAACTTGAGAAAATACCACTAATCCCAGCAATACGCCCAATACCTAATAACAGGATGACGGTTGCGACGCCCAGTATCAGACCACCTACTAAAGAGAGTGGCGTAAATGCTTGCCAGTCTATTTGTATACTCATAATAGTTACCTAAGCCAATTTTTATTAATACCAAACTCAAAAAGTACGATTAGCTGGGTCAAACTCGTTTAGTCTACAGTACGTAGCACTTGCACTCGTTTTCCTTGCTACTCTAATTTTTGTGAATGCTATAAGAACAGTTTTAGAAATCGATTTATAATAAAACATTATATAATAAAACATAATAAATAGGTAAAAAAATACTGAACCCCGCGTATGCAAGGCTCAGTATCTCTTTATTTGATTACTGACTGGCTAAATAAACCTATTGGCTAATAAACCAGTCAACTGCTCAAATTATTTTGCTAATACTTCATCGAGTGCTTTTTCAAAACGCTCTACCGCACCGTCAACGTCCGTTAGTTTATCTAAACCAAACAGACCCAAACGGAAGGTTTTAAAGTTATCAGGCTCACCAACATTTAATGGTACGCCAGCGGCAATTTGTAATCCAGCTTCAGCAAAGGCACTGCCCTTATGGATATCATCACGGTCGGTATAAGAGACCACAACGCCTGGCGCTTTAAAGCCATCAGCCGCCACACTTTCAAAACCTTTGCCAGCCAATACTTCACGGATGCGGTTGCCCAATTCCCACTGTGCCGCGCATAGTTTATCAAAGCCAATTTCTTTGGCCTCGTTAATAGTATCGCGGAACTGGCGTAAGCTATCAGTTGGCATGGTGGCATGGTACGCATGACCGCCATTTTCATAAGCGCGCATGACCGTTAGCCATTGTTTCAAATCAAGACTGAAGCAATTAGATTCAGTACTTTCTACTTTTTTGATTGCAGCGTCGCTTAGCATGACAAGACCTGCACATGGGGTACTGCTCCAACCTTTTTGCGGCGCACTGATTAGGACATCAATACCCAAGTCTTTCATATCGAGCCATACGCAACCTGAGGCGATACAGTCGATGACCAATAAACCACCAACGCTATGTACTGCTTCACTCAATGCTTTGATGTAGTCTTCTGTTAAAATAATACCCGATGAGGTTTCAACGTGCGGGGCATAAACGATAGCTGGTTTGTCTTCTTTAATTTTGGCAACAGCACTGTCGATATCGACTGGCGCGAATGGTTTTGGTGCTTCACCATCATCAGCACGCTCAGCCGTTAAGACTGTAGACGATTTGGCAAATTTACCTTTTTCTAGAATTTGCGTCCAACGATAACTAAACCAACCATTACGGATGATTAGGCAGTCTTCGTCAATGGTCAGCTGGCGGGCGACCGCTTCCATACCATAAGTACCAGAACCTGGAATGATAACCGCTGCTTCAGCGTTATAAACTGTTTTTAGGTTGCTCAATAAATCATTCATCACCTCTTGAAAGGCTTTTGACATATGATTGAGGGCGCGGTCGGTATAAACCACTGAGTATTCTAATAAGCCGTTTGGATCAATATCTTGACGTAATGCAGTCATGTGACGCTCCTGTCTGTTGTAATGTTTTTTAAGTATGGGTTTGAACAAAATTTAGATATTATCTTAGCAAATTTAGGCCAACTATTATTTTGATTAAATGTTTTTTTGACCAAAAAATAGGATAGCCAAATACTACTATAGATAGTATGAACTAAGTACTAATATCGAGTAATAATCGAGAGTTTGACGCTGGGTTGACGATATAGCACTTTATCCTAGCGCTATTGCCGTTGATGGTTGTATCTTTTACGTCGTTGGTGTTCTTAACGTTAAACGAAAACGCATATGATGTGCGCACCATCATTATTGCTACGCAGAGGTAGAAGGATAATAATGGTCATTGATAGCTAGTGAAATGAGCAGATATTAAGTGAGAATAAATGCGCTGGGATTTTTTAAAACGTAATTTTTAAAAAAATAGTAGTCAGCGACGTACTATTACAGCATAACAGCAAATTATCACTACTTAATATATTCATAACAGCTTGATATTAGCACTGATAATGCAGGTTGACAACGCTATATTTGCATAATAATTTTGCATGGGAATAGCGTTTATGTGATTTAAAAATTATTGATAAATAGATGACAACTATCGATGGCTACGGTGAGCATCTTGTAGCCCTGATACCACAAAGTCTAGCAATTCATTATCACCCTCGCGCGCCGCTTTTCGCATCAATTTCGATGGTGCGTGCGTTAACGTCTGGGTCAAACGCCGTGACAATTCAGTGATAATGTCTTCAGGACTGGCGTTATCCTGTTGCAGCTTAGCAATAGACTCATGCAGCAGTTTATCGACTTGATCGTGGGTGCGCGCCCGATACTTTTGAATGTCCTTGCCCACTTGACGCACTTGAAAACGCCGATCCATCTCAACAACCAACTGGCTGACTAACAGCTCAGCATCTACCGCTGCTTGGCGGCGTTGCTCAATATTACCGGCAATCACATGCTGCAAATCATCGACAGAATACAAATACACATCATCGATGCGGCTAATGGTCGAGTCAATATCGCGTGGAACTGCCAAATCGATCATCAGCATCGGTTGATAGCGACGAATTTTAAGCGCTCGCAGCGTCATGGTTTTATCAATCAGTAAATCCATACTCCCACTACAGCTACTGACAATATCGGCTTCTGCCAATACTTGCGGTAGCTGTTGTAGAGGCTTGACCTCAACGAGACGTCCTGGTCGACGCAGCTCGGCAGCTAAAGCTTCAGCGCGCTCAGGATTACGGTTACAAATAATAACCCGCCCAACCCCAAGCCCAGCAATATGCGTCGCCACCAAGCGATTCATCTCGCCTGCGGCAACCACCAATAAGGTGCGATTGGATAAATCGTCAAATATTTGCGTCACCAATTTGGCCGCAGCATAGCTAAGCGATACCGCTTGAGCGCCAACTTGGGTTTCGTTACGTACCCGCTTAGCAGCAGCATAGACTTGATCGACAACCCAGCCCAGCTGATTACTGAGTGCGTTTTGATCTTGCGCCAGATGGACGGAGCGCTTGATTTGACCCAGTATTTGCGGCTCACCCAGTATCATAGAATCAAGCCCAGCGGCGACTCTCAGCCAATGCGTCAAAGCATGAGTATCACGATGGACATACAGATAAGGGTCGACTTCACTTAGTGGCAACTGCTTAAAATCCGCCAGCCACTGTTTGATTTTTAAGATATGGGCGCTGATGGCCGCTGAAGAGGTCTGAGAGCTACTAGTATTATTGGTAGAGACAACAGTAGCAACTTGCTGTTCTGATATTGGCGCGCCTGATATCTGTGGGACTAGCGCATAAATCTCAGTGCGGTTACAAGTCGAGACTATCACGCTACCATCAGTAAAGCCTTGTAGCTGCCTAAGCCCGAGAGCCACATCGTCACCCACAAGCACCAAGCGCTCACGTAGAGCGACTGGTGCAGTTTTGTGATTGACCCCAATGACCACTAATCTCATTATTGATAGACCATAAATATAACGTTCACCTGCCAGCCAAACTCTATTAGAGCTTTAACAAACAATTTTAACCAGCAACTTATCAAAGATATTTTTTCAAAAATAGCTGCAAATCTAACCATAGCTGCAAACACAGCACTGGATAAACTGCCTTTGAAAAAATCTATTCAAAAAAAGTATATTTAAAGAGCCCTGCCAAAGCAAAACCCTAAAAGCCGCTTATTATATCATCATTGCCAGCTTTATTTAACTCTCGCCCCTCTGCGAAGGCTATTTGTCTGTATCTGGGCGCAGATGTCATAAATCAACTACCGAGACCATTTGTAAAACCAATCTCTAGATTTTAGCAAGTATTTATAAAGTCAGACCCATACCACTCGCTTATTTGAAGCTAAATTGTTATATTTTTAACCTGGTTCAATTATGCCGTATTGAATACTCAATCATGGCATTGATAGAGACTGTTTTTAGACGATTCGACGTTATAAGATATTATAAGACGTTATAAACAGTCCGCTTAATCATTCTAAGGGCTTATTTTTAGCAGTGCAGCGGCTAAAGGAACCCTGACTCTAGGGGCTGATGCCGATATCTGAGTAACACGACCACTATTGTTTGTAGCATATATCTACTCTTATAATGTTTGTCGTGGGTATTCGTAACCGACATTTAGGGTTTGTTTAATATTCAAATACTAGGGCGTGTCCGCAATCTGAATAAAAGTGATTAAATAGGCTAAAAATGAGGACAGGCCCTAGGACTGCTGATGATATGGGTTTTTTGCTGCCGCAGCACGTTGCTATGAATGTATCTTTTTTATTGAGACCTAACTATTAGGTAAATAATGGGCGAATACGGTTATCTATGATTTATTTTGAGTCATTATTTCGATCAAATCCGGCGCATGACGACCAAGTGAGCCTTCGTGATTTATTGCGTGTTGTCATTGAGCGTCTCTGCCACCGTTACAAGCTAACTTTATCATTGGCCGTTTGCTTATGCTTGTCATATTCGGCTCATGCCAACCCCATAAGCCCATCATTGATAAACGCTTCTTCAACAAATGCACCTATAATGGCCTCAGCACTAACCAATGATAGTGCCACCTCTGATAAGGTTTCTAATAAAAATAATAACCGTCAAATACAAACTATAGAAGATTCTATAGACGTCAATCGTCTGGCGCCGAGCGGTGCGTCGTCTACCCTTAATAAGCCAAGTTTTAGCGAGCCAAGCCTATATGCTGTTTTGGATGCCGAATTTGCAGCAGATCGTGGTGACCCTCAGCGAGCCATCACTATTTATAAACAGCAATCCTTCAAAGAAGATGCGACAGCGGTATTTGAAAGGGCGCTTAGTCTGTCTTTACGTAGCGAAAAGGTCGAGAAGTCATTACACTTTGCCCAATCGTGGCAAAACCAGAATCCTGACCACGTACCTGCTTGGTTTTATGTGGCACATTTAGCCCTGCGAGCACATGACTATATATTGGCGGGTGACACGCTAAACCGTATTTTGCGTTATGACCCTCGAGCAGATTTAAGCGAAATCCTTATCGGTATTTATCCCAATAACGATAAAGATAAACGCGACCTACTCGCCGCTTTGCAACCACTGGACAGCGAGGAAAACGCCTCCTTGTCTGTATTAAAAGCGGGTTTGCTCTACCAGTTTAATGAGCCTGAGAGTGCCATTGTTCATATCAACCACGCTTTAGAGCACCAGCCTGATTATGTGCCTTTTATCACCTTAAAAGCCGATATCTTGCGTAAAATAGAACCGGCTGAAGCGGTCATCAATTATGTTGCCCAAGCGCGCCTACGTCATCCTGATAATAAAAGTTTATATCTATATGAGATTCGCTATTTGCTGGATTTAAAACAAAGCCAAGAAGCATGGCAATTATTGCTTGAAGCGCATAACCGCTTTAGTGACGATGCCGAGATTACTTTATTAGCCGCATTGGTGAGCTTGGATATCGAAGAATACGCCAGTGCCGATGTGCTACTTAACCAGTTAGCCAAAAGCCCTACTTATCTTGATCAAGCCTACTATTATCTCGGTATCAGTGCCGAACGCCAGCAGCGCTTTGAGCAAGCCAAATACTATCTCAATGGCGTCATGCAAGAAGACTTAGTGCTAGAAGCCCGTCGAAAGGTGGTGGCTTTTGAATTGCTCAATGATGATATCGATGCAGCCATCGCCACTCTAGAAAAACTCCGCAAAGATTTTAGTGTATTTGCCCCTGATAGCCTTGTCATGCAAGCTGATATTTTATGGCAGCAAAACGAGAGCGAAGAAGCGTTGCGTTTATTAACTAAAGCCACTCGTAAGTACCCTGATAGTGAGATGCTTTTGTTTGCGCGTGCCCAACTCCTTGATGACCAAGACGACTATATCGTTAAGCGCACCCTTCTCAATCATTTGCAGGCACTAGATCCTAAAAACTTGGCTTACCAGCTCAGTTATGCACAATTACTACTGGCTAATGAACGTGGCTCTGAGCAAGGGTTGGCATTAGCGACGGCTATTATTCAGATTCGCTACGATGACCCACGTTATGATAATGATCTGCACCTGCAAGCACTGAATGTGCTGGCGAGCAATGCGTTAGCCAATAAAAATCACCAACAGGTTATCGACTATTTACAAACACCTTATGATGTATTCCCTACCTTGCGTTCAGGTACATTGCTACTACGGGCTTATCAAGGGTTGGGCGATAATGAAAAAGTCGAGGCGTTGCTCGCAGATTTACAGCAGCGCTTTTCATTTGGGCAGCACAACATCAATGACCGTATACAGCTTTATTAGGCCGTGTTGAACATCGACCATAGCAGTGAAAAACCGTAAAAAACAATCGATGGTTAATGATAAAAGTAGCAAAATATAGTTACCATAAAAGCTACAAGCCACTTATAAGAAGCTAACAGCCACGCATCACTGGGTAACAAATAACGCTTAAGCTAACCTATTTTCTAGACAATAATTTTGCAAATTTATCCATTTTTGAGGAAACATCATGTCAGCACTACCCCTTTCTTATAAGTCTAATAAGTTAATTCTCCTAACTGCGATCACCGCAACAATGGCCATCACCGCAACAATGGCCATCATGTCCGGCTGTCAATCGATGAAAACCGCCAGCGCAACCAATCAGCCCACCACCATCCAAGGTCAAAACGCTGAGCAACCAAAAAAGCTAGAAAACTTTAACATCACTGGCAAGATTGGGGTGACAACGCCTGGTAATGACACCTCAGGAACCCAAGGCGGTAGTGCGTTTTATGCATGGGGACAACAAAATGATCGCTTTGCTATCGAATTGATTGGTGCGCTCGGTATTGGTAAAACCAATATTGAATTTAACGGTCAGTCGGCTACCTTAGTGAGCGAAAAAACCGGTACATTAACCGCTGATGACCCCGAAACCTTGCTAAAAAAGGCCACCGGTTGGCAAGCGCCTATCTCACAAATGCCGTATTGGATATCTGGTCGCCCAGCACCATCCGATAGCACTCCACAATTGGATGCCCAAAATCGTTTAATCAGCTCGGTAAACGGTGATTGGCAAGCCAGCTTCACTTATAAGGGTGCTGATAAACTGCCTAACAAAATCAGCGCGGTTCAAGCACAAGGCAATAAAGTCGTAATGACCATTAACCATTAAACCGTCATTGATTCATGCCCCAATATTTAGCCCACACTCTACCACCACTGCTTATTAAGATAGCTATTAATGACTGAAAGTTATGATTAAAAACTTAGCCGCGCTGCCCGCTTCTACCATTTCCCGTTTATCACCGGCGAAAATTAATTTGTTTTTGCATATTACGGGTAAGCGTGCCGATGGTTATCATAACTTGCAGACGATTTTTCGCCTGCTCGATTGGGGTGATTACCTGCATTTTTCGGTTATTAATAAAGCAACGGTTATAGAGAGCACAGCAGATATCAACCTCCTTTGTAGTCGACTGCTAATACTGACTGGCGCAGACACCATCACCAGCAGTGTAGAAGATAATCTCATCTTTAAAGCCGCCCGTGCATTACTAGTGTTTGTCATTCAATCAAACAAGCTACCTAAACAGCTGCCGCAGATACAAATCACTCTAGACAAACATTTACCGATGGGTGCAGGCTTAGGCGGTGGCTCATCCAATGCCGCGACGACATTAATTGTACTGAACGAAATCTGGCAACTTAATCTTAATCAAAATGAGCTGATAAAAATTGGCACAAGTATTGGTGCGGATGTACCTATATTTATCTTTGGTCAAGACGCTATTGCCATGGGTATTGGTGAGCAGTTGACTGCCATTGATTTGCCGGATCAGCAATATTTAGTACTGACACCAAATGCTCACGTCAATACTGCTGAGATTTTTTCGCATACCAAGCTACAGCGAGATATCGCCCCGCTATCAATTGAAACCATGAAAAACCAGTCTAATGATTATAGGCAACATTTAAATGCGCCTTATCAAAACGTCTTTACCCCTGTAGTCACTAGCCTTGCCCCTGCCGTCGATGAAGCATTACGTTATTTACATGGGCTAGAGACGCAAGCACTCGGCACAGCAAGAATGACTGGCTCAGGTAGCGCGGTATTCTTGCCGTTGGATGCGAGTATTACGACTGATAAGGCGCTGTTAGCAAAATGGCTTGAAGATGCACCTTGCTCGGGGTATGTGATTGGGAGTTTATAAGTTGGACGTTAAGCCCGCGTAAGGTGCGCCCAGCGTACCAAATGGACTACCAAAACCACATCAGTATTCGTTGTTTACGAATAAAAGCCAGAAAAAGGCGCAAATGACTTGCAAAAGCTGAATATTTATTTATAATAGGTCGCCTCAATAGGGGTATAGCCAAGTTGGTAAGGCATCAGGTTTTGATCCTGACATCCGTTGGTTCGAGTCCAGCTACCCCTGCCATTTTTAAGCTCAAAGCGTTTGAAGTGCATTTATGATAAGTGGTTTAAGATAGCTGCTTATTGACATTGACAACGTTATCCCAGTTTCGGTATAGTTCGCAATGAGCACCGTTAGGGAAAAGTTATGTTTTAGACGATTTACTCGTTTATCAGATAACGAACAGGTCGTGACGCTATTCTAATAATGACTTTTAATAGAAATTACTTTTAGATATCGACGTACACAGCCTAGACATTACAGGGGTATAGCCAAGTTGGTAAGGCATCAGGTTTTGATCCTGACATCCGTTGGTTCGAGTCCAGCTACCCCTGCCATTTTTTACTGTAATAGTAGTCATCAATACTTTTCACCACTCTTTTCTGAATTTGAGCAGTTTGACACTGCTTAGCGGTCGCTGCTTGAGTCAATCAATAGGACTTCTGTCATGCCTTATTTGGCGATTTTTACGGGTAATGCCCACCCAGAATTAGCAAAAACCGTAGCCGATCATCTCCATATACCTCTTGGTAAAGCTGACATCACGCGTTTTTCTGATGGCGAAATTGCCGTGGAAATCAAAGAGCACGTACGCGGTAAAGACGTGTTTATCATGCAGCCTACTTGTGCTCCGACCAATGACAATTTGATGGAAATCATGATGATGGCCGATGCTTTGCGTCGTTCTAGTGCTGGTCGTATCACTGCTGTCATGCCGTATTTCGGTTATGCCCGTCAAGACCGTCGTCCACGTTCTGCTCGTGTGCCTATCTCAGCCAAAGTCGTCGCTGATATGCTCAACATCGTCAGTATCGATCGGGTGATGACCGTTGATTTGCACTCAGACCAAATTCAAGGTTTCTTTGATATTCCTGTCGATAACATCTATGGTACGCCGGTACTATTAAACGATCTACAAAAACAAGATTATGACAACATCATGGTTGTCTCTCCTGATGTCGGCGGTGTGGTTCGTGCGCGTGCCATGGCCAAGCAATTGGGCGATACCGATATGGCGATTATTGATAAACGCCGCGCCCGTGCCAATGAATCACAGGTAATGCATATTATCGGTGATGTTCGTGACCGTGATTGCGTCATCGTTGATGATATGGTCGATACCGCAGGAACCTTATGCAAAGCCGCTGAAGCGCTAAAAGAAAATGGCGCACGCCGCGTATTGGCCTATATCACCCACCCTGTCCTATCTGGTAACGCCCTGAAAAATATCAGCGAATCAGCATTGGATGAGATTGTGGTTACCGATACGATTCCATTGTCTGATGCCGCCAAAGCTTGTAGCAAAATTCGCCAAGTCAGCATCGCGCCGATGTTAGCTGAGAGCTTACGCCGTATCAATAACGAAGAATCTATCAGCGCCATGTTTGATGCGTAAGGTTTAAGCCATCACTCCTGGAATTTTTGGTAGCAATACTCGTTAGGATAAACGATAAGTAGCTTCTAACTAATAGAGTATCAATAGAGCGTCAAGTTTAATTACTTGGCGCTTTTTTTGCATAACAGTTTTGTGCTGTTATTTGCATAGGCCTTTTGCATAGCGATTTTACGTAGGTCTTTATTATTACTACATAATCACGTATAATGCGCGCCTGTGCCGACCGTTTATTTAATTTAAAAGGTCGGCCGACTAAAAAGTGCTGATCATGCTTAAAAGTAACGGCTACTATGATAATTAACATCATAAAAATCGTTATATTGAGCAAATAGCCAAACTTAGACCTTGTGCGTTTTAGCAGCAACGATAAGTCTTAGCTATCATCACGTATTAGTGGATTGGTCGCAAATCCACTTTTTTATGACCAGACACTTCATCATTCTTTTTATAGGATTACATCCATGAGCATTAATCATTTTGAACTAAACGCTGTTGATCGTTCTGCTGAACAGCAAGGTAAAGGTGCGAGCCGCCGCCTACGTAAGCAGAATCTAGTTCCTGCTATCATCTATGGTGGTGGCGAAGAGCCAACGGCTATCTCTATCAAGATTAACGAGTTGGTAAAATCACTTGAATTCGAAGCTTTCTTTTCACACATTTTAACGCTAAATGTTGATGGTGAAGAGCATCAAGCCGTTATCAAAGACTTGCAACGCCATCCAGCTAAAGGCTTCCCAATGCATGCTGACTTCCAGCGCATTGTAAAAGGTCAGAAAATCAACATGAACGTTCCTGTTCATTTTGCTGGTCGTGAAGAAGCACCAGGTACTAAGGCTGGCGGTATCTTGTCTACGCTAGTTTCTGATATCGAAATCGTTTGCCTACCATCACAGCTACCTGAATACTTAGAAGTTGATGTGTCTGGTATGGAAATTGGTGATTTATTCCGTCTATCAGACATCGATCTGCCTGAAGGCGTTATCATCTTTGAACTTGATATGGAAGATGCACACGACCGTACTATCGTTAACATGCAGCCACCAACGGTTGAAGAAGTTGACGAAGACGCTGACGACGTTGATGCAGCTGACGTGCCTGCTACTGAGCAAGGTGCTGAAGCTGAAGACAAAGACGGCGAATAATAAACTACTTCTATATAGCGACCTATCGTTTGCTATATAGAAGCTGGTTCGTTTAGTCAAAAAACAGCAGGTGATGAATATCTCCTGCTGTTTTTTTAAGTAAGGTTTGAAAAGTAGGATAGCTGTTATGTAGGACAATTATCATAGATTCATCTTACTTTTCAAACCTTACCACTCATTTATTAAATTTAAGCAGGATATTTTTATGGCCATAAAGCTTATTGTCGGTCTTGGTAATCCTGGTCAGCAGTATATGTTTACGCGTCATAATGCAGGATTTTGGTTCGTCTATCATTTGGCTCAGCAGTTTAATATCACCCTTGCCCATGACAAAAAATTCCATGGAATGACAGGACGTGGACAAATTCACGGGCACGATGTGCGTTTATTACTGCCACTGACCTTTATGAATAAATCTGGCCAGTCAGTAGTGCCGATGGTCAATTTTTATGGTATTGATAATAATGAGCTATTAATTGCCCATGATGAGCTCGATATTCCAGCTGGTAGCATCAAACTCAAAACCGCTGGCGGTCATGGTGGACATAATGGTTTGCGTGATATCACCCCACATATTGGTAACGATTTTCATCGCCTGCGTGTGGGTATTGGTCATCCTGGTCACAAGTCTAAAGTCAGTGGGCATGTGCTTTCTAAAGCCTCTCCTGATGAGCAGACAGCCATCGATAGCGCTCTAAGCGCCGCTTTTGATGCTTTACCACTGTTATTAGATGGTGATATCGAAAAAGCACGCGCACAAATTAATGGTTTTAAATTACCTGAATAGTATTCGGTCATTCGGATGAGCTGTTTAAATAGCTAAATCGATAATTTATGAGTGACTTTTATTCAAATAACTTTTATTCTACCAATCTTGTCCCCATTAAGCTTTTGATTTGGTTCATTTATATCAGTTACGCTAAGGAAGCAACCTATGCTACTTAATATGCTCAAATGCAAATTACATCGCGCCCGTGTTACTCATGCCGAACTTCACTACGAAGGCTCATGCGGTATCGACGGTGATCTGTTAGACCTTGCCGGTCTGCGTGAAAACGAATCTATCGACATCTATAATGTCACCAATGGCAAACGCTTTCGCACCTATGCTATCCGCGCTGAAGCCGGCTCTGGTATCATCTCATTAAACGGTGCCGCCGCTCATATGGCAGACTTAGGTGATATTGTTATCATCTGTGCTTACGCGCATTTTGATGAAGCCGAGGCCGAAACGTATCAGCCAAAACTGGTCTATTGCAACGAAGACAATACCGTTAAAGACACCGCCAATATTATCCCTGTACAAGTGGCTTAACTGTCATAGTGTTAAGCCGCTGACGTTTATCCGATTGGATACTTTACTAAAATAGCTGAATCTGAATAAGGTTTGGCTTTTTTTTATACAGCCCCTATTTTTAAATTCATAAGGAAGCCTACTAGGGCGTGTCCTCATTTTGAAAATGGTGATAAAAACGAGATAAATTGCAGTCAAACAAGGAAAATAGCGTAGATAATATCAGGATATTGACCAGCTATTTGACGCAGTTTGGCAAAATTTAACCATTTTTAGCCCATTTAATCATTTTCGTTCAGATTGAGGAGATGCCCTAATGTGGTTGGCAGTTATTGCAGTGCTCATTGGTCTGGCTATTCTGGTTTGGAGTGCTGACGTTTTTATTGATGGCGCAACGACCTTAGCCAACCACTTACGTCTCCCTAGCTTCCTTGTTGGTGTGGTTGTTTTGGGTTTAGGGACGTCAGCACCCGAGATGGTAGTCTCTGTATTAGCAGCACTAAACGGTAGCCCTGAGCTGGCGTTAGGCAACGCCTATGGCTCGAATATTATGAATATTGCTCTAGTCTTGGGTACCACGGCACTTATTAGCCCTATTGTTATCCAAAAAAGCATCGTCAAGCGCGACTTACCGCTGTTGCTACTTATCACCCTACTGGCAGCGTGGCAGCTACGCGATGGGCAACTTAGTCAAACAGACGGCGCGCTGTTATTACTAGGGTTGGTAGCGGTATTAACTTTTCAGATTTTGGTAGCTCTGCGGGAAGTGGGTAAAAAAGAAAACAAGAAGAATAATGTGAATGGTGAAGCGCAAGCAGCGGGTCTATTTCGTGGTTTGGCAAGCTTAATAATTGGTATGCTGATAATAGTCTTCAGCTCACGCGCTATCGTTTGGGGTGCGGTTGAGCTTGCAACCTACTGGGGACTGAGCGAGCTGATTATCGGCTTAACGATTGTCGCAGTGGGTACGTCATTGCCTGAATTGGTGGCTAGCTTATCAGCGGCCCGTAAGGGTGAGCATGATATGGCACTGGGCAACATTATCGGCTCTAACCTTTTTAATACCTTGGGTGTCGTAGGACTTGCTGCACTCATCGCCCCTATTAACGCTGATCCCATTATTTTGTCACGTGATGTGTTGGCGATGGTGCTACTCACCGTATTATTGGTGGGGCTCTGTACTTTTTGTTTTATCAGCAAACGACAATTTGGTCGTATTTCTGGATCAATACTGCTGCTGTTCTTTATCGGTTATACAGTAATACTGTCGCAAACTTTTAATCTATAAATTAAAATGGCAGCTATCTGTTTATTTGCTTTGTTTGCGGTTTCTAATCACCCGCCACAGCCCTTCATTCTCTGTTTTTGGCATTTTTAACGTGATGGTATTCGATAGCATATCTTGCACCGCGAGGCCGCGAGGGTTAAACAAGCAAAATGCATAATTAAAGACAAAGCCCAAGAATACACTGGTTAATAAGATAGGACGTGAGCCGCCAATAATACTACCAATAATACCAAATATAAGCGGCATGATACTGGCTGCTAAAATCCGTTTGAATGATTGTCCCCACGTCAGCAAATGACCATTACTATTAACCGTCTTTAAACGCCAGGTCTGCATACCCAAAGTTTGACCACCGCGGCGCCAAAATAAACCATAAAATCCAACCAGCGTCAGCATAAAAGACGGCGTCATAATAAGGTTTTGGTACCATCTCGGCAGTGACTGGGCTTGCGATGATTCTGTACCCGTATTCATGGTCAATAAGGTTCCAATAACGGTCAACACGGTACCGACCAAAAATAATAACGCTAAAATCAACATACCATCATAAAGAATAGCCGCCATACGAGTGCCAGGCTTAGCAATCATTAGCTCTTCAATTTCAGGGGTATGATGCGCTGATGATTTATTTTTCGTAGCAGCTTTTGACGGGCGTTTAGGTAAACTCTTTGACATGGTACAAGCTCATAGCCAGCAGTGAATAGTGGCTCTATTGTACCGTAATTCATCGACTTATCGTACATTATGATGGGAGAAGAATGGCGAGGAAAAGAGTGCTTACTGAAGTTTAGTAGAAAATTAGCACTATTATAAATATAACAGACATAAAAAAATCGCCAAATTGTCATAAGACAGGCGATTGATTTAGTTTTTATCTCAGCTTAATAGTTATATTAACCAATAAGCTTTTATGCAAATGGTGCGCCTGGAGAGATTCGAACTCCCGACCCCTTAGTTCGTAGCCAAGTGCTCTATCCAACTGAGCTACAGGCGCGTATTTTGCACATCATCCACTGCGTTGTTAACAACAATTGCAGCAAATTAGATTGGTTATTATATAGATAATATCGCTTGTGTCAACATCTTTAACCATTAAAACCAAATTATTTTTTGCTTTAATTTATAAAGTTAAGTAACACCAGTTTTTTGCGTTATTACTCTAAAAACAACGAAATAAATGGCGGTGAAGGAGGGATTCGAACCCTCGATACGCTTACACGTATGGTTCCTTAGCAGGGAACTGGTTTCAGCCACTCACCCACTTCACCGAACGATTTAAGACACTTATCAAAATATTTATATTAAAAAATGTATTTAAACAAAACACTCTTTAAAATACAAAATATTCTTTTAAATATAGTATCGAAGCTAACGATACGTCTCATGTCGTGGGCGAGTATTATAACAAAGCCAAAATGAATTGCAAGCATTGTCTACAGTTTTAATCCTGCTTTTACTATAATTATTTATTCATATGACTTTATGGCTTTTTTGACAATGGGTAGCTATAGTATTTGCTACTGATTATAGACTATATTAAAGGATGTGTTATGCGACCAGTCGTATTATGTTTTTCGGGGTTAGACCCCTCTGGCGGAGCTGGGCTACAAGCGGATATTGAAGCCATCGGTCAGGCAGGGGCGCATGCTGCGATTGCCTGTACTGCGATTACGATACAAGATTCGCAGCAAGTTTTTGGCTTTGAGGCGTGCGCGGCAAATTTGGTAAAAGAACAAGCGACAGCGGTACTCGATGATTTACCGGTCAGCGTCATCAAATCGGGAATGCTGGGTACGACGGATAATATTGCCATGCTGACTGATATGTTTACTGAAAACATCATCGCTGAAGGCACGCCTTTTGTATTAGACCCCGTATTGGTGGCCAATAGCGGAGGCAGCTTAGGCGATGAGCAAACGCTAGTTGCTGCCTTTAGAAAGCTATTGCCGTATGCGACTTTAATCACCCCAAACACGCATGAATTACGCGCCTTAAGCGGTGAGCAAGATTTGCATAGCGGTGCACAGAAATTATGCGAACAAGGTACCTATGGCGTGTTGGTCAAAACATCACACGACTTTGATAGTGGCGATATTGAGCAGTATTTATATATAAAGGGTGAAATGGTACATCAAAGTATTTTACCGCGCTTAAATGGCGAATTTCATGGCTCTGGCTGCTCATTGGCAAGCTTTATTGCTGGACGCTTAGCGATGGGTGACGCGCTTGTCGATGCGGTTAAATCAGCAGATAGCTGGATTACCCAAACACTGCGTGCCGCTGATGCCCCGCATCCTGATAATGCTACAGCCCAGCTGATACCGAACCGCTTTATAGATTTTTCAGTATAACTTCTAAATGATAAATAAAAAAAGGCACTCTAATTAAGTTAGAGTGCCTTTTTTATGATATAGCAAAATTATTGCTATACTTCTTAAATCTCACTTATCCCAACATTGGCATAAAGCTCGATGCAAATCCACCAATAAACATCTCAAGTAAATAAAAGGCAAAAAAGGCGACCATTGGCGATAAGTCAATCATACCTAAGTTTGGAGTAATACGGCGGAACGGTGCTAATATCGGCTCCGCTAACATGATAATGATACCAATAATCGGATGCTGAGACTGGGTAAACACCACAATCCAGCTGACGATGATGGAGCCAATGACTAGATAGCGACACATACGCAAAAAGTCTAACACCAAGCTAATGGTACCCGTAAAAAACAGCGGAACGGGCGCGATACCTTTATGCGTCAACGCCGCCTTGCCCGAGATATCAATCAGACGAATTAAAAACATCAAGACGATAGCCGCAATACTGATACGCCCTTGCCCGACCGTTGGAAAAATACGCCCAAACACATCGACAATATGAGTCGCTTTATAAGCAGGGGCAATCATAGGATTGCTGGCATCCATCCCTGCGAACTGCAGCATAAAACGGATAAAAACCAACATCATGGCGAAGGTGGTGACCAAATCAAAGATTTGAAATAACATGTTGTTCATGAAGTGCTACTCAATGTGACATTATTAACAGATTTTAAGATGACGAATGTTATTATCAGGTATTTTTATTACAAATAGGGTATCTCACTAATAAGTGACATACCCCATAAATAGATGGCTACCAGTTAATGAGCGATGGCTATTTACTCATCTCCTCGCTCAGCGCTTGGCTGCGATCGTAGCACGCTTGCATGGCTTCAACGATTTGGCGACCGATTTCATTGGCTTGCATCGACTCAACCGCTGCCTGAGTAGTACCGTTCGGTGAAGTAACCTTGCGACGTAGCTCAGCAGGCGCATCATCGCTGCCCATTGCCATTTTTGCGGCACCCAGCATGGTTTGCATGGCCAGTGCTGATGCTTGCTCTTTATCCAGCCCTAAAGCCACTGCCCCATCGACCATCGATTCGATAAAGTAAAACATATAAGCGGGCGCTGAGCCTGATACGGCGGTCACCGCATGCATGTGTTCTTCATTATCTACCCACATGACCAAGCCTGAGGCTTCCATGACGGCGGTTGCTAGTTGCTTTTGCTCAGCCGTGATATTATCAGTACCGTACAGACCCGTCGCGCCCATTTGAATCATCGCAGGCGTATTAGGCATCGCACGCACGATATTGCCATAGCCGTTCAGCATGTCAGATAAAAGATCAGTCGACAAACCTGCTGCAACAGAAATCACCAGCTGATTGTCCAAGGCATCCGCAAAAGCACTCACCACAGGTTTCATCACTTGCGGCTTTACGGCTAATACCACGATGTCAGCATCAGTAATAGCCGCTGTTGCATCTGCTGTTGGATCAACCGTGCTCAGGCCTTTAGCAGCCAGTTGCTCGCGCACTTCGCTACTAGGATCAGCCACTGTAATCGAACTTGGTTTGATACCGCAGCTCACAAGCCCGCTAATTAAAGCTTGCGCCATGTTTCCGCCGCCTATAAAGCTTATTTTCTTATTATCTAATACTGACATACTTGTCTCCTACTCAAAAAATTCAAAGGTATTCAAACTAACATAACGATGGATAAAATGACACTCAGTTTACCATACTGCTACTGCCATGGTTTGATAAATTGCTGGCGCTGAAGATAGCCCTAACTTTTAAACAATCACTATCAAATAACTACTATTTAGCCTGTTTTATGTAAAACTAAATGATTGGTGATTATTTCAGGAAGCTGGTTGCGTTCAATCTCAATAAATGACTTATCAGACCCTAGCGCCCAACTCTCAAAGGGCGATAATAGTAATAACGGCAACTCATCCTTATGAGCGAATACAGCACTAACCACCACTAAGCTATCACGCAACCAGACAGGCACGCCAAGTGTTTGAAACAGTTTTTTCCCCGCTTGCGTTCGTGATGCCAGCGCAGTGTGTATGCGCTGTTGCCGACCTAATGGCGCAAATGTAATCTCAACCTCACCTTTATCCTTATTTAATAATTGTGCCATCACATTTGGCATAACCTGCACTTGCCAAGTAAAATATTGGCTGCTACGTAAGGGGAGAAAATCAGGTTGATGGTTGGTTAAATTATCACTAAATAAAGAACGTTTAGATAGTGTCTGCGCTTGCTCAGTAAGCGGTATTTTAAGCCATGTTAGCCAGTTATTGCTTAGGCGATACAGCTGCTTACGATAACGACGGATGGTGTACGACTGCTTGCGACCTTGCCAAAAAAGCTCAGTTTGATGGTCGTGGTCATGGCGCTGGCTTAGGTTCAATACATCATCGACAAGCTGCTTAGCAGGCGGTAATGACTCATCTTGCCCCAGCCAATGATGTAGCAATTGGCGTTGGCGCTGGATAGGTCGTTTTTGTAACACCTCAATATTTAGCACCCGTTGCGCTGGAGCACAGCAGAGAGAGCTGACCTCACTATCATGCATATCTTTTGCCGCTTGTGCACTGATTGTTAATTGAGCATCACTTAATAACTGTGCACTACGAGCAATATTATCGATAACATTTGGATTGTGTTTCGCCAATATCGGCATGATGTCACGGCGCAGTCCACTACGTACGTTATCGCCGCCCTCATTGGTAGGATCATCGATATAGGGCAGTTTTAGATGTTGAGCATAGGCGCTAATATTGGCCCGCTTTATAGTGAGCCAAGGTCGCCATAATACGATACGATGCACGCCTTGCTGTTGTACGCGCCACGGCTGCATACCCGATAAACCATTAACCCCAGCTCCTTGAATCAGGCGCATTAATACCGTTTCCGCTTGGTCATCAGCATGATGCGCTAATAATAAAACATCGTCTTGACTGAGTTGCGCGCGCATCACGTCATAACGGGCTTGGCGGGCGGCTTGTTCATCATGGCCCTTTACCTGCGCCTGTAAAATAGTGCAAGGTATGTTTTGAGCTGCTGCCCAATCGGCAACATGCTGCGCCCAAACACCACTATCTGCCTGCAAGCCATGATTGACATGTAAAAGCTGGGGTAAAAATGACAGCACGCCTTGTTGGTATAATTGCACACACAATGCTGCCAATACCAATGAATCACGCCCACCGCTACATGCCAGCCAAAGTCGCCGACCGTGTAGTTGTGCACCATGTTCAGCCACACTGTCCAATAATGCTTTTGCCAAACTATCCTCTATCGGCAGTTCTGCGATTGGCTCGATAGGATATGGAAGAATTGCACTGCTAGTCATAATCGCTCTTATTGTTTGACATATATAATTAAAATACTTTAAAAACGCTACGATACTGCGGGTATAGTTTTTTTGCAGCCTCTGTCTGCGTAGGCACAGCAAGC
>NZ_RRYW01000257.1 GCF_014861365.1 Psychrobacter sp. FME6 | reverse complement strand
TTAGTTTTAAGCACCTTCAACGTACCGGCAAATTCTTTTCGGCCTACGACTTAGCTGCCTATACCAAAGGTGCGGGTGAATACCTAAACTTGCATAGCCAAACCTTGCAAGCAGTGGCGGAAACCCATGCCAAATCTCGCAAACAGTTTAAAAAAGCCAAACTCAACTGGCGTACCAATAATCCTAAGGCCAAACGCAGAAACTTAGGTTGGATACCTTTTAAAAAAACCGCTATCAAACACCTAGCAACCCATCAATCAGGAAAGAAAAGCCTTAAATCTACCATTCAGCTTAGTCTTGCCAAAGGTAAAAAACTGACCATTGATGTATGGGATAGCTATAATTTAGCCCTATACAACATCAACACCTGTGAGTTGGTGCAAG
>NZ_RRYW01000039.1 GCF_014861365.1 Psychrobacter sp. FME6 | reverse complement strand
GCGTAACTAAAATCTCCCAAGTTTATGTGTACGGATTTGACGGCAGGGGTCACATAAATAAATTAGTAAATGCATCTGCGGTATCAGCCATAACCCTATTATTTTCAATGAATTTTATATATTTCATCGTCGTACTCTCATCTTTATGGAGACAAGCCTCTTTTACAAATTGAATAGAATCACTAACTGGCATAAACCTTAATGCTACTTTTATCAATTCAGTAGCGAAAGTAGCTCTTGTCCTGTGGAAATTAAATCCCTCCATGACTTTTAAACCTTCTTTTCTTCCTTTGGAGCGTAAACGCAACATCCCAACATTAACTGCACGATTATCATCACTATTGTATGAATTGCCATACCTAGATAAAAATATTAAGTCCTGATTTTCTGAAGAAGCTAATGCCTGACGCTTTAAACGCCGATTACTCATACAGTAATCTAAAAGGTTATTTAGTAGTTCTTCAGGAATTGGAACTGATCCTGTTACGCTAAATTTTGTTGCGACTGGTGGCCTAGCCCCTGGGCCTACAGATAAATATTTCCAACCAACATTAGGAGTTGTTGTGGCATTTCCTAAAGAACTCATTTTTAAATCAGTAATTGAACCTAAACGTAGACCAGTAAAAAAACCTACTCTTAGCATGAGGGTCAACTCCTCTGAAGCATATTTATCAGCTAAGTTGATAATTTCTTTCATAGCAGCAGACGAAACAGGCATAACGCCATCTTCAAGTTGTAATGCACCAGAAACCTTTCGGTTTGGTATTGCTAGATCTGTACTTGCTACTCGCATCGTATGATCTAAACCAAATGAGGTCGTAATTTTTATTTTGAAAATTCGTTCTTCCCACATCGCTCTCTCAGGAGAGATAAAGCTTCTATCATGCATCCATCTATAGAATCTAATAACTGTTGCCATTCTCTGAGAAGTTGTGCTTGGAGCTATCTCTCCTCTATTCCTTGCATTAATTAGTACACCTCTATAGCGAGTGAGGCAGCGTTCACTTTCTCTTTCAGGAAAATGCCACCATGCTATTGATTCGCTCTCTAACCATTTCGCATATGCATAAATATGAGACATATTAGAACGAACGGTTTTAATATCCTGCCCTAATGAATTAGAATTATATAATGCCCATAGGTTTGCCTCTGTCCAAGGTCTATTATTACCCCACACTATTTGAGGAAGTTTTTTAATATTCGGTCTTTTCAGGCTTGTCCAAACTACCGAGCCTCCCTTAACCTGAATTCTTTTATGCTGATAACAAATAAACTCAAGTTTAGCCATAGTAACGACACCTAAATTATTTAAATAAGATTAATTAACTATTAAATAAATATTAATCTCAAATAATAAGCAAAAAAAATAGCGAAAAGCACCTTTTATGTTTTCACATTAAAGGATGCTGTTTCGCTATAATTATTCCTATGTTCAAACATGAACATTAGGTACCTATAATACTACTACACATTAGGCTTTTTAGCAATGAAGAGATCATGTGGTATCACTTGAATGTGTTAGGTATATCTACCAATGAGCTAGTAGGCCATGCATTCAACAAGCGCATTACATCAAATTTAGTATTCCGTACACTCAATATATTAGTTAAGAATAAAAGACCCTTCAAGGATTTAATCGTTTACTCTGAAAGAGGCTGTCAACACTATAGCAACGAGTATTGCAAGGTCATAAACCAACATGAATTTCAAGACTCAATGTTCAAGCATAGCAACTGCTTTGATAACACGACTATAGAAAGCTGCAGGGGTATGTTGAAGAATGAGCTGGAGTACCACCAAGACTATGAAATAGAACTTGAAGTCATTAATGATATTACAAAATATATTGAGCCTGAATATATTGAGCCTGAGTATAACCAGGCTCGGATTCAAAAAGGTTTGGGTTATAAAGCATGAAGACAAATGTGGTTTGATTATCATGATCACGTTGCTTAACTATTATTTCTCAAGCTAAAACCTATGAGATTGACAATATGGACCAAAACCCTACTTTCAAGTTTTCTTGTTTGTTGAAGGGGCATTACCCTTATTATTATAGTTAGAACTAACTCATGTATTATTGTCACTAGCTATATATGTGTGGTGTAGAATTTAAAATGCATATGTAACGTGTACCACAATGATGCTTTGCCAAACAGTAATAAAGTAACAGGTAATAAAGTGAGAAATAGCCAAAACTGGAGTTTAAATACCCGTCTACTTATTATCCAAAGGTGCTGTGACACAGTATTGATCACACTCGCTTTATCAGAATTGTTTTTATGAGGTAAAGAGGATTGCCTATACCGATAGGAGCTGTCGTCATACTTGAGTAATAGCGCCACTGCAATAAAGGATAGCCAATAACCAGCCTGCCATAATACATACGGATCGAGCCATGCCATCAGTATAGCCAGCGCAAACAATACACGCATCGTACCGACAGGCAATAACGTTAAACGCACCAAACCTATCGCTAATAACATCCATGCGGTACGAGCAGCAGGCACATCAAAGCCAGTAAATAGCGCATAAATAAAAGCAGCACCAATCATCACCCACCAGCGTACTTGCCAGCGCGGAATATGACGGTAAAATACTGGCCATAGCCGATCAAAAAACGAGACGACTGTGCCGGATAGCATAATCGCTAAAAACAATACATGCGTCCCTGAGATAGCAAGTAGATGTGAGATACCCGCCAATTGGTATAAATCTTTGGTGTCACGGTTGATTAAACTGCGGTCACCTGTAAGCAAGCTTAATGTCACTGCCTTAGCTTGTTGCTGTGCGGTGGTCTTTTCTTCCCAACCCTTATGAAAATGCTGCCGTAACTGCCAACGTCCTTGGTCAATATAGGTACGAAAACGCTGAAAATATGAGTCAGAAGAAGCGGTCAGATCTAATGACTCGGTATTAGGAATAGTCGATGCGCTGGTAGCCAGTATATTTGCGACCCCATCGATATGACGACCTCGCAACCAACGATAGCTGTCAAAGCCAGACGGGTTATTTATTGCTTGCTCAGAGCTCTCAAGCGGCGCCAGCGTCAGACTCATAAATAGCTGATCACCAGGCTGTAAATAATTTAAATTGGTAAATTCGCTATTACCAGAAGGAGTTTGAGAAGCTGACTTTGATGAATGCTTTGGATAAGCATTGAGCAATATACGGTATTTGACGTTTTGATTGTTATTATGAGTTAGAGTGGCCGTATTTAATTTTTTTGTATCTGAGTTTTGATTATTTAAGTCGATACTGCTTAGGCTATTTTTATCATCTTCTAAATAATTAACCTTACTATTATCTAAATCTTGCGCTGTAAGCTTAGACACTAAGGGCGTTATATGGCTAATAGTAGCAACTTGTCGATAACCACTTTCTGTGCTGGCATCATAGACACTATCACTCACCCCCTCGATAGTCACTAGTGCTTGTACCCGCATAGGCTCAGAGATTGCTGCAGCTTCTGCATGTTGATGGCTAACCAACGCTTGCACTGCACTTCCTATAATTAGCCCAATTGCTAATATAGAAAATGACAAATAATATATAATGCGAAATGAAGGTTTAGCGCTACGAGGGCAATGGCTAGAAGGGTTTTGAGCAGTATTATTGATATGTACTGATGGTATTTTAAACTGGGCAATCACGATCAATATAATGGCAAAAATAATTAATGCTAAAGAGAAGCTATTATTAATATCCAACAGGAACGAATGAGTTGGCAACGCCGTATTATCCGCGACTGCCAAAACGCCCATCATAGCGACAGTAATTAAGCTACCAATTAACCAGTACACTAGCAACTCACCCCTTGTGCAATAGCATTTATATCATTATTACCCTATACTGATTAAAGATATTGAACGACGATTATCTAATATCCTCATTCCATATATTTTTATTAGTGCTTTTTATTACTAACCTCACTTTATACCAGCCCATCAATGCGCTTGAGCGGACTGTAGTTAACGATTAAAGGCGATCCTGTGCCCCAAAAACGTCTCAAAGACCTGCTTCCTACCCCAGAGAAAATCTTAGAAAGCCGCACCTTAAAATTGTTTGCACCGCATTTGGCTGATCCACGATTATGGCATTTTAATCGTCATAGCCTAAATAAAGCGGTATATATTGGTGTGCTTAGTGCATTTTTCCCATTACCTGGACAGATGTTATTGGCATTGATCGGCGCCCTTATTTTCCGTGCTAACGTACCAATGGCACTTGGTTTGACTTGGATTACCAACCCGATAACCACACTGCCTGTGTTTTATGCAGGGTATTATATCGGCGCCAAAATTCTTGACGTGCCGATGATTAGCTTGCGGGTTATCGGTAGAATGATTTCTGACTTTAGTTTGTGGATTGTATCCGATGGTGCCAATCCATTCATTACTTATAAAGGCACAGTATCGATTACTGCTTTTTGTTTGGGTTTAACTATCTTGGCAGTTATCAGTAGCATTATATGCGGCTTAGCGTTCAAAGCCATATGGCGCTATAAAACCATCACCAGCTGGCAAAAACGCCAGTCCAATAATGCAGCTGATAAACCGCCTAAACGTTAAGACACTCCTCCAAAAAATATGTAACACAGCACAGCGCTCTCAATCGTCTTCGCTATTTTTTTCCATCGCTTCAAGAATATGTTCAGTAAGCTTCTCTTCCATTATAAACACACCAATCACTTCTTCGTTTTTGAGTAACGTGTAGCGCTTACCCGTCGCGCTGTCTTGAGCCTTTAAATCGTAATCAACACCGGCTAAGGTGATCGCATCAAAAACTGGCGTAAGCAGATCTATTTGTGCTTGTTTATCAATCGTATCGAACAACGTCGGATCCATATAGGGCTTGAGTGGCTCATTGCCTTCTTCGGCACTACCAAAGGCGGCAATCGGGTCTTCGTTTTTGTCCATAATCCTCATCTCTATTCAATGGATAGACTGCTATATCATCACTGCTGTTTATGCCGTCAGCAGTGTATTTATTTTGGCTGCGTAACGTTGTTAATACTGTTCCCAATGACCATTACGCAATAATAACTGCCGATCTGCAAGTGCGGCTAAATTGCGATCATGAGTCACCATCAGTAAAGCGGTTTGCATGGTGTTTTGCAATTCTGTTAACAGCCCAAAAACACTTTGGGCGTTATCATAATCCAAGTTACCTGTTGGCTCATCTGCCAAAATAAGCGATGGCTTAGTCACCAGAGCACGAGCTATCGCCACACGCTGACGCTCACCACCTGATAGCTCACCCGGTCTATGTGCCAAACGATGCTCAAGACCGACACTGGTTAAAATATCAATGGCTTGTTGACGCGCTTCAGTCGTCGATACTTTTGGGCGCATCAATAATGGCATGGCGACGTTTTCAATGGCGGTAAACTCTGCCAATAAATGGTGAAATTGATAAATAAACCCTAAGTATTTATTGCGCATCGCACCGCGTTCAGTCTCATTCATATTGTTTAATAACTGGCCATGTAACCAGACTTCACCGCTGGTTGGCGTATCAAGCCCACCTAGTAGGTGTAACAAAGTGCTTTTCCCTGAACCACTAGTCCCAACAATAGCAATGCGCTCCCCAGCATTGACGTTCAAATCTAAGCCGGTCAATACTTGAGTACTGACCGCCCCTTCATCATATATCTTATTGATATTGGTCGCCTTCAAAATCGCAGACATAGCACTTCCTTTATTTTATTTATAGTGGCATTCATACCTTTAATTACTCGTAACGTAGCGTTTGCGCCGGCTGAATTTTAGCCGCTCGGCGTGCTGGATAAATGGTGGCCAAGAAGCTCAATATAAATGAGGCGCTCGTAATCAACACCACATCGGTCAAGCGCAGCTGCGATGGCAGATAGTTAACAAAATAGGCATCAAATAAGTTTAGGCCAAAGGTCTGGTTGATAAAGCCCAAAATATCACTAACCGTCAGCGCAAATATCACACCCAATATCGTGCCCGCAATCGTACCGATAAAGCCGATAACGATACCCTGCACCATAAACACCTGAGTAATCAAACGCGGCGAGGCGCCAAAGGTTTTTAGAATAGCGATGTCTGCTTTTTTATCTGTGACCAGCATGACCAAACTTGAAACAATGTTAAAGGCGGCGACCAAGATGATTAAGAATAGCAATAAACCCACCATTGCTTTTTCCATTTGAATCGCCCCAAATAAGTTGCCATGCGTCTGTGTCCAATTACTAGGATACAATCGTCCAGGGTCGATCGCTGCTGCTTTTTCTGCCGCTATTGGCGCACTAAAAATATCCACAAGTTTCATACGTACACCCTGTGCGCCTTCTGGCAGACGTAGCAGTTTTGCTGCATCTCCCATCGGGATAAACGCCATCAGACTATCTACCTCAGGACTGATCGTATATATACCCGTCAAGGTGAAGCGCTTAAATCGTGGTATCACGCCAGCAGGCGATGGAGAGGCTTCCGGTAGCACCAAAGTCACCTTATCACCCAACTGCAACCCCAAAGATTGCACCATCTCTTCGCCTAGCACAATACTGAAATCACCGTTATGCAACGTATCAATGCTACCTTCGACCATATGCTCGTTGATGATTGAGACATTTTTTTCGTATTCAGGATCGACGCCTGTGACCATAATCCCTGCGACCTGACCATTTGAGGTCAGCATACCTTGCAGCTGGATAAAAGGCGCTACAGCGGCGACTTCTGGGTCTTCTTTAATTTCATCAGCCAATTGCTTCCAATCATCGATAATCTCAGTCGAGACCACGGTTGCTTGCGGCACCATACCCAAAATACGTGTTTTTAGTTCACGGTCGAAACCATTCATGACCGATAGCACCGTAATCAATACGGCAACCCCAAGAGTCAGACCAATCATCGAGATCAGCGATATAAAGGAGATAAAACCATTACTACGCTCTGCGCGGGTGTATCGCAAGCCAATAAATAACGCTAAAGGACGAAACATATTCAAACTCTTTATCTTATCTACGTGCGACTTTGTATATGCTATAAAACCAGTCGTATCAAGTGCTTCATACGGCGGCACTTGATACGCTCACATATAAATCGAACAAAAAAAAGGGTTTCAGACGAGCCAAAGACAGCCGTCAAAAGGGAGCTAGTTTGACACAATTTAGCTAATATATGCCAGTCATTAGCAAAAACTGCGGTTATTTTTTACTAAAAAACTGGGTTTTGTTACTATTTTTTATGAAGGACTTGCTATTGCTTGCGTCAATACCTATATATTGTATGCTAAAGACAATTGTCATTAACCATTCATTGTTGTTTGTTGACCCTTGACTGATGAATAATTGCTGGCTATCAAAAACCAAGACCGTTAAATATGGGAAGGTATATCAGCAATAGCAGTTTTTGGTCTAAACCTCACGCTGACTTAATTTTGAGTATTTTCATGACCATTAATTATCAATATAAAAACATTCAATCTCCCACAAAAATCACTTTGACTGATGAGCAGACCGCCGGTCACGCCGATCATTGGCGCATCTTGACCGATGATATGAGCAATGACGTGCCAGCATGGCTACAAAAAATGATCGAACAGGCGGCAATGCCCAAAGGCCTCAACCCCAATGTGAGTGCCCAAGATAGCTGCTTGTTATTATCTGAAGATCAGCCTTGTCATATCAATCAAGTCCTGGCCATGAAAGAGGGGAAGCCTGAATGCTTTATCAACGCCTACCCTTGTGTCGATAGTCCTTATGGGCTCAACTGTAAAATTGAGCGTGTCATTGCCAACGACAACTCCCACGATGCGGTATTACGCTTGCGTACAGCGGACGGCAGTATTATTTACGCCTTTGATCAGCTGTATACGACCAATCGCCATTTATACCAACGCGACACCTCATATTTTGTGAATTTTAGCGCTTGGGCCCATGAGTTTAAGCTGAGCGAACAAAACGAGGTAATTATGGTAGAAGACCAAGAGTCGATTCGCTACCATCGTGCCTTTAACGATATCGTCGCCGCGAATGACGGCCAAATCCCCGATGATCTACAGCAACAAATCAGTGAGTGGAAGCCTGAAACCGAAGCGCAAATGGCACCAGTAGAAATTAACTTGGGTCATATGTGTGCTTATCTGTTTGGCGATACCTTGGGTCAAGAGGATGAAGCTTGGTGTCAAGGTCAGGTGCTCGGCAAGCAAGAAACCGTCTTTAATGGTAAATCAATCATCTTATTTGATGTGGTAGCACTGCGCGAACAAGATGCCGACCCATTTGTGATGCGTATTGGCGCACTCAACACCCCAGAGACTGCCTTTATTAAGGTACATGACTATGTGCAAGCGAATGTTTGGCTACAAGCAGCCATTTACAAAGAAAACCAGGAAAACATAACCCAGCAAGTAAAAGCCAGTTAATTAAAAAACTCTTCAAATCTATATCGATAAAAAGAGCCTCTAATCTAAGATTAAAGGCTCTTTTGCATTTAGCTACTTTTTTAAAATTAGCTAAGAATAAACGAGGCAATAAAATATTACGCCATGGTCGTTACTGACTTAATACGGCTATAAAGTTCTTTTTGTTCGCTACTTGGACGAGCCGTTTGTACCGCCATCAATTGTGACATATCGCCTTCGACACGAATTTTACCACTCATAAAGGCACCCATAATTTCATTGGTATCAAAATCAGTAATGATAGATTGTAAGATACTGCGATCAAGTAAGAGTGTGGTAGTCGCCGCATCATTCAGACCGCGGTGCAATAAACCGTTAGCAAAGTTAGCTTCGATATCTTGCTCAGTATCAGATACTTTTAAATTAACAATCATATTATCTAATGCTGGCGGTAAGTTAAGCTCACCCGCTTCCTGACCCATCTGCTCAACTTGCTCAAACCATTCGTCTGTCAAAAAAACTGCCATATTGTTATCCTTAATTGGTATTATATAAGGCTAAAGCTACGTCATAGCCTTACCTGATTAGAGGTTGAATCATAAAATACGTACTAACAATAGTGTTATAAAAGCTCTATTATCAATCATACTTAGCTTCATTATAAGATGCGACTTAATGATAAGTAAAACCTATTTATAGCACTAATGCTAATACTGTTACAAAACCTTTATAGGAATTGGGCATTTACCTTGATAACAGTATCTTTTTTTAACCCCTAGAATAGTAGGGAAATTGGGTATAAAATAGACAAATAACGCAGCAACGATAAGTTGTTTGCAGAGATTTTTACCAAAGAGTTTGTATTTTAGCGCATAGTCTTAATGATATTTTATTAGGTTTGCGTTACAATACCCTTAAACAGAGTCGGGAGTTTTAACTAAACATTACGTAAACATGTTTTTTTGTCAGCCGCCGCTAGCATACATCTATGGTCAATGTATTTTTTATGACCCTATGGATATTGGTATCTATCTTCATTAGTACGGGTTTTTGGTAATAATTAAGATAAATACTTAGCCTCATTAGATGTCTGATGCTCGAAAACGGCGCATCTTCTTATTCACTTTAACGTGTTATTAACAATCCTACTATCGATTAGCTATGAGTGTCGTGTATTTGAAACGCTTCTCTCTGTTCATTAGTACCAACTAATAGACAATAAAAGTTTCGATTGATAGTTAATAACCTGACTGTAATAAGTAAATCAAAAATAGCATGTGCCGCAACCACCATCTGTTTATCAAAATTAATGATACAGATGACGCGGAGAATTAGTTAATTCTGTTGATAATTCGGGCTGTAAAGGAATCATCCAATGAGTTTACAAAACACAGCAGTCGCCCCAATTGACCGTGAGTATGAAATCACTATCGTACGATTTTTTACGATCATGGCAGTAATATGGGGCATCGTCGGCATGAGTATTGGTGTGTTCATTGCTTCACAGTTGGCATGGCCAGCTCTGAACTTTGACATCGCATGGCTATCATTTGGTCGCCTCAGACCACTACACACCAACGCCGTTATTTTTGCTTTCGGTGGCTCTGCCCTGTTCGCAACGTCTTACTATATTGTCCAGCGTACCTGTAAGACAAGGCTATTTGCCCCTTATTTAGCTTGGTTTACCTTTTGGGGTTGGCAAGCGGTTATTGTATCAGCCGTTATTACCCTACCTTTAGGTTTGACTTCGACTAAAGAATACGCTGAGCTTGAGTGGCCAATTGATATCTTGATTGCTTTGGTATGGGTTTCTTATGCCATCGTTTTCTTCGGTACACTCATCAAACGTAAAACCTCACATATTTATGTGGCCAACTGGTTCTTTGCTGCCTTTATTATTACGATTGCACTACTTCATATCGTAAATAGTATGGCCATCCCTGTTAGTGCCTTTAAGTCTTACTCATTATTTGGCGGTGCGACCGATGCGATGGTGCAATGGTGGTGGGGGCATAACGCAGTAGGGTTTTACCTGACAGCAGCCTTCCTTGGGATGATGTATTACTTCGTTCCAGTACAGATTGGGCGTCCTATTTACTCTTACCGTTTGTCTATCGTTCACTTTTGGGCATTGATTGCTTCATATATGTGGGCTGGTGGTCACCATTTGCATTATTCAGCGATTCCAGATTGGACGCAGTCATTGGCGATGGTATTCTCTATTATTCTATTCGCACCTTCTTGGGGTGGTATGATTAACGGGGTATTAACACTGTCAGGCAGTTGGGATAAACTACGTACCGATCCAATCATTCGCTTTATGATTGTGGCACTGTCATTCTATGCCATGTCGACGTTCGAAGGCCCAATGATGTCCATCAAAACTGTGAATGCGCTATCGCATAACACGGATTGGACAGTAGGTCACGTTCACTCAGGGGCACTTGGCTGGGTTGGTATGATTACCATTGGTTCGCTATACGTGTTATTACCACGTATTTATAATAAACCAAAAATGTATTCTATCAGCTTAATCACCACGCATTTCTGGTTAGCTACTGCAGGGACTATCTTCTATATCGTGTCTATGTGGATCTCAGGTATTGGCCAAGGTATGATGTGGCTAGCCACTAACCCTGATGGTACTTTGGTATATAGTTTCGTTGATACCGTTGAGTTCTCGCATTTCCCATATATTGGTCGTGCGTTCGGTGGTCTGCTATATGTATCAGGTATGTTTGTCATGGCATATAACGTGTATAAAACACTTAAAATGCCAGAAGGCAAACCTGTTGATATCGCTGACCCGACTGATCATGAACCTAGTGTCGATGAAACCTCGACAGCTGCTAACGTATAAGGAGCGATCATGGCTGGTACACCGCATGAGATTATTGAAAAAAACACAGGCTTATTAGTCATCGGTATCGTCATTGCTATTAGCTTTGCAACACTAGTAGAGATCGTACCATTAATATATGATTATAGAGGTGCTGAAGAAGGTGGGGTGAACGCTCCCCTACCTGCTATGGAGCCTTGGACTGCACTTGAGTTTGAAGGTCGTGACATCTATATTCGTGAAGGGTGTCATGTTTGTCATACTCAAATGATTCGTCCACTACGTGCTGAAGTTGAGCGTTATGGGCCGTATTCACGTGCTGCTGAATCGACGTGGGATCACCCTTTCTTATGGGGTTCAAAGCGTACTGGGCCAGATTTGGCACGTGTTGGTGGTCGTTATTCTGAAGATTGGCAAAAGCAACATCTTATCGATCCACGTTCATTAGTACCTGAGTCTGTAATGCCTGGTTTTCCTTGGCTTGCGACTAACGAAGTGAACGGTAGCGACATACAGACTAGAATGCGTTTATTCCGTGATCAATTTGGTGTGCCTTATACCGATGAAGATATTGAAGGAGCGCCCGATGCTGTGCTTGGTGCTACTGAGCTTGATGCAGTCGTTGCCTATCTTCAACAATTAGGTACCGCAATGGAAGGACAGCGCTAATGGGTATTGGTGAATTACAAACAATTGCGACCGTTTCTGCCTTTATTGCCTTCGTAGGCGTTGCATGGTGGGCGTATTCGCCAAAAAACAAAAAACGCTTCGAAGAAGATGCACAACTTGCGCTCGATGACGAGATCGAAAAACCTGTGTCTGAAGAGCAGCGCAATAAGGATGAACGATGACATTTTTTTGGAGTACTTGGATCACCGTACTGAGCTTTATGTGCTGGGCGGGTATCCTCGGTGTCTTACTAATGGTGTTAAAATATAAGCCAGAAGTTGAAGAAGACGGCACAACAGGCCATGATTATGATGGTATCAAAGAATATGACAAACCGCTCCCAAAATGGTGGTTAGTGATATTTTTCGGCTCCATTATCTGGGCCGTAGCATATTGGGTATTCTTCCCTGCTATGTTTCCAAAACATTGGGAAGGTATTACAACCGTAGAAGTTGATGGTGAAACCGTTCCTTGGACCTCTCACAACGAGCTTTATAGTGAGCTTGAAGAGAATGATAAAGTATTCACTAAGAACTTTGAGCAAAACATTTTGGCAAAAGCGGATGCCAGCGATGCGTCAAAAACTTTAGCAACGCTTTCTGAGATGCAGGCCACTATGCGTCGCAGTGAAACACCGCCAGCAGGGTTACAAACTCAAATTGATGAAAAAATTGCAGAGCTCTCGCCTGCTGTTGAAAAGCTTTCTGAAAACCCAAATGCATTAAAAGTGGGCAGCCGCCTGTTCTTACAGAACTGTGCCGTTTGTCATGGTTCGAATGCTAAAGGGGCGACAGGCTACCCTAACCTGACTGATAACGATTGGTTATATGGTGGAGAAGCTACAAACATCTTGACTACCCTACATAATGGTCGAGTGGGTGGCATGGCGGCATGGCGTGACCAAATCGGTGAAAATGGCGTACGTGCAGTATCTGAGTATGTACTGTCAATTTCTGGCAACCAAGAAGGTTATGATCTTGATAAGGTTATGGTTGCTAAAGGCGAGGAAATCTTTAAAGAACCGACTAACTGTGTGCTTTGCCATGGTGCAGATGCTAAAGGAATGATTTCGACTGGCGCACCAAACTTGACGGATAATATCTGGCTATATGGCGGTGATCGCGAAACTATCCGTGAGACCCTGCGTTATGGTCGTGCAGGTGTAATGCCTGAGTGGGAAACCAAGCTAGGTAACGAGCGCATCATGTTGCTTGCAGCCTATGTTTACTCACTCTCTGATAGAAACGCGAAGCCTGCTAAAGCAACCACTGTTTCTGCCACTGCTCCTAAAGCAGCGACAACAACTGAAACGACGGTTAACTAACCAAGAAGCTATTTGGTTTGCAGTTATACCGTAACTAAGTAAAGTTAGATAAAGGGAGGACTGTTATTGCAGTTCTCCCTTTTTTAAAACTTATAAATAAGCTAATGCATCATACATAGAATGGTAATTTTAGTCGTTTTACTAAAAACACTTAAGTTTTATTTTTAGCCACTGTCGATTGCTATAACATAGTTTATATAACAATAATATATTATATTAGTATTGCTTTTTAACATTCTTACCCCATTTATAAGAGGGAGAATGCTAAAATAGTAATGTATTAGAAATACTGGAAACCACCCATTTAAGCAGTCTTTATTCGATTTTAATCAATTACTTACAATCGCTCATTTGGTAGACGAGTTCATACGTTTTGAATGTTCAAACGTCTCTCACTACTTACTGACATTGATAACACCGTACATTCATACACCTTTTCAACCAAGGTGTTCGTTCATCATGCCAGCAGACTGATTCTTTTTTTAAAGAGGCACGTTTATGTCAGCACAACAACCCAATAAAATCCCTGTTATTGAGGTCGATCTTAACGCCACTAAAAAACGTATTCACCCTAGGTTTGTCACAGGATTTTATCAAAATATCCGTATTGTCAGTATGTATGCGTTTTTGGCGTTATTTCTGATTTTACCGTGGTTACGTTATAACGGTCGGCAAGCAATATGGTTTGATGTGCCCTCGCAGCATTATTATATTTTTGGTCTCACCTTTTTAACGCAAGACTTTTACTTTATTGCCGCCTTTGCGCTTATTGCTGCCTTTACCCTATTTATGGTGACCGTGTACGCAGGACGAGTATGGTGCGGTTATGCCTGCCCACAGACTATTTGGACCCATATGTTCCAATATGTCGAAAAGTTGGTGATTGGTGACCGCAATAAACGCATTAAATTTGATAAAGAACCAATGGGTCCAAAAAAAGCGTTTAAGCGTTTTTTAATCTACTTTATTTGGTTTGTGTTCTCGATGATTACCGCCACGACTTTTGTCAGTTACGTATCAGGGACAGAAGCCTTATATGGCAGTTGGCAAATGCTAGGGTTCATACCTTTTCCTGATTGGTCAACATGGATATGGGTATCAATATTTATCTTCGCTTTCTCTACTTACGTGAATGCTGGTTACATGCGTGAGCAGATGTGTATCCAAATCTGTCCTTATGGCCGCTTCCAAAGCGTCATGTTTGACAAAGATACACTGGTTGTTTCTTATGACTATGAACGTGGTGAACCGCGCGGCGCACGCAAAAAAGGTACCAATCCTGAACATCTAGGCGATTGCATCGAATGCCAAATGTGTGTGCAGGTCTGTCCGACTGGGATTGATATTCGCGATGGTTTGCAAGTCGCTTGTATTCAGTGCGCTGCCTGTGTCGACGCCTGTAATGACATTATGGATAAAGTGGGTTACCCACGTGGACTGATTCGTTATACCACAGAACGACAGTTAGTTGAAAAAGAGGATACGCGAGTATTTAGTCCGCGGTTCTTTGCCTACCTCACCTTACTGGCTGTGCTGTGTGGTGGTGTTATATACGCCTTGACCGATCGCGTGCCATTGGAGATTGATATTCGCCGTGACCGAAATCAGTTGTCCTCGCTGAATGCTCAAGGCATGATTGAAAACAGTTATATCGTTAAGCTAACCAATAAAACACAAGATGCCCATACTTATAAAATAACGCTAGAACCACAAGACGGCTTGAGTTTAGAGCTGCGCTTCAACGATGTACCATTAGAAGCGGGTGAAAGCTTTGATATGCCAGTCAGTATTTATGGTGACCCTGATGTGATTGAGTTTGGTCAAACGCCCGTTGTTTTAAATGTTCGTAGTGAAGATGATAAGTACAGTGTCAGCAAACAAAATATCTTTACCACCCAAGGACAATAAAAACTAACCCTTTAGTGGGTTCACTTTAAAAACGATACCGTACTATTGATTATAGCGTTATATGCTTTACCTGTTAGTTATTGTAGATAGCTAACAAGTTGTTGATTGTTATTAAGCTGTCAGCATTGAGCCGTCAGCTTATCCATTGATACAGTTCATAGATATCTGCCAAATAGATATCTGATTAATAGGTATTTTATGTCTAATCAAGCCCCAAACTTTAAACGTCAAGATAGTCAACCATGGTACAAAAACTATATGGTGATTATCTTTGTAATTGGCATGCCAGCGGTAGTTGTGATCGCTTGCATTTGGTTTGTTTATTATTCTTATCAAATCCGCGATAGCGTGGTACGTGATGACTGGTATATGGATGGCAAAACGCTATATCATGATGTTGGCCGTGATAAGCTAACCTATGATTTGGACTTGCACGGTAAGATGCAGTTTTCAGACGATGGGGATATTGCCTTTTATTTGAATTACCCAGAGCAAAGCCTACAAACAGGCACACTGCTCAATGGTGAGGCGCTCACTTATCCTGATACGCTAGATTTATCTATCTCACATGCGACTGATATCAAAAAAGATCGCGATGCGGTGCTCAAGCATCAACAAGGTAATAAGTACACTGCGCAAGTAGATTTGGATGAAGTGAAAGGCAAGTATTATTTACAAGTCAGTTATGACGGAAAAGATGATTGGCGTATGCAGGATGTGGCAAAACTACCGCGACCAGAGGTGAGTTTTGATCCTCTACCAGTCTTTGCTAAAAGTTAATTTTTGACTAATACCAAACCCAAAAAGTACGATTAGCTGTGTCAAACTCGTTTAGTCTACAAGGCGTAGTACTTGCACTCGTTTTCCTTGCCACTCTAATTTTTGTGAATGATATAACTTTGAATAAATAGTAAAAAACCAGCCATGATTAATCAATGGCTGGTTTTTTTATAACTGAGTGATAAGTTTAGCTAAGCTTGAAACAATACCAATTAATATTAAATCACAGGATTAATCGTTGGGATTTTTTGCGTTGTACGACTGTTTCCCATCGCTTTATCTGATGCTATTTTTTGCTGTTGCGCCGCAAAATCTGGATTAAAAGTTTGGGTTTTGGGCGATACTGGTAGACCAATCTCAGCCAAACTTTCGGTTTGACCAGATTGAATATTATCCCCTTCAAATAAACGTTCGTTATTATCACGATCAAGGCTCAACGTCTCAAAATCAAATAACTCTCTATCCGCTAATTGTGACGGCGCGACGTTTTGCATGGCTTTAAAGATAGACGCTAAGCGCTGCGGGTGCGCATCATCCCAGTCGCGCAACATATCGTTAATAATTGCACGTTGCAGATTGGTTTGGCTGCCACACAAATTACAAGGAATGATCGGGAATTTTTTTAAGCGGGCGTATTCGATAATGTCTTTTTCTTCGACGTATGCTAATGGGCGAATAAGCAGGTTTTGCTTGTCATCACTCAGTAGCTTAGGTGGCATCGACTTGAGTGCGCCGCCATGAAACAAATTTAAAAAGAAAGTTGCCAGCATATCGTCGCGGTGATGTCCAAGCGCAATTTTGGTCGCACCAATTTGCTTGGCAAACCCGTATAATGAGCCGCGGCGCAGACGTGAACAGGCTGAGCAATAAGTCTTACCTTCTGGCACCACGCTTTTAACAATACTATAGGTGTCTTTTTCTAAGATGTAGTGAGCAATGCCCTGCTCGTTTAGATATGCTGGTAACACATCTTCTGGATAATCTGGTTGCTTTTGGTCGAGATTAACCGCGACGATATCAAAGTTAATCGGGGCGATACGCTTCAACACTAGCAAAATATCAAGCAAAGTATAACTGTCCTTTCCTCCTGAGACACAAACCATCACCACATCACCATCTTCGATCATATTAAAATCACGAATCGCCAAAGATACTTGTCTACGTAACTTTTTCTGTAGTTTGCGCAGGTATGTCGTTTCAGATGCTGACTGTTCCGTAATCTGGCCCGTAATACTACGGACGTTTTCACTATCAATATCGACATCATCATGTTTTATATTGTTAGTATTATCAAACTCAGGCATGGTTTTTGGCGTAAACACGGTCGCGGTGGTCATAAGTTACTCAATTTCTTTACAAGGGTGCTTTAAAAGCAGCGATTATAACAAAGTTTGCTAACAGATTGAAAAGATGAGATTAAATTACCACCCTAAATGCGACAGCCCACCCGAATCCATGCCATATATGAGTAACTACCAACGATTGAGAGTGGATATTCTGCTATAGCCAATCCTAAATAAAAGAGCGATAAGTTGAATACTATTTTAATACTGTCTCTATAGTTTTGTAATAGCCATATTTTTGTTAAAATAGGCGTTTTTCATAAATCAATAATAGACAACACTATGCCAAATACTGCTCCGCAACCCACTTCTGCCAATCAGGCAAACCATACCGACTCAAACCCACTGAATAAAAATCAAAATGCTGTCGTGTTGTTATCAGGCGGGCTCGATTCAGTGACTTGTTTGTATTGGGCTAAGGCTCGCTATGCGTCTGTGACTGCGGTTAGCTTCGATTATGGTCAGCGTCACAATAGTGAGCTTGTCGCGGCAAAAAATATTGCTGAAACAGCTGATGTTAATCATCGAATTATCGATATTGATATTGCCCAGTTGGGCGGCTCCTCACTAACGGATCACAGCATGATCGTCCCTGATGGTGATGCGGATAAATTCCCTAATAAAAAACGTGACGAGATCGACAACGACGCCATTCCCAATACTTATGTGCCTGCGCGTAATACGATATTTTTGTCTTACGCCTTAGCGGTCGCCGAAGTAACCGATGCCAATCATATTGTTATTGGCGTCAGCTCAGTCGATTATTCAGGCTATCCTGATTGCCGCCCTGAATATATTAACGCCTTTCAACATATGGCAAATCTTGCTACCAAAGCTGGCGTCACCGGTCATCACTTATCAATTCAAACACCGCTGCAACAATTATCAAAAGCCAAAACCATCGAGCTTGGTCTGTCGCTAGGGGTTGATTATGGACAGACGATTTCTTGTTATCAAGCGGATGAGAACGGCCTTGCTTGCGGCGTCTGTGATAGTTGCGCTCTACGTCGCCAAGGGTTTGCCCAAGCTGGGGTCGCTGATCCTACTCATTATCAACCTTAAGAAACAATTTGAGTAGCACTGATAATCGCTCAAAAAATCACAATCACTGCTTTAAAATATGCGAGTAAGTATCCTGAAAAATGGGGTTACCGCTCTTAAATCAGGAAGTGATTAAATACTCGAGAAACATTCGCTTGCATTAACACAGCATCACAGCGTTGCATTTTGAGCAAAATCCTTGCTATGGTATGTTCGATTATGTCTATCACAAGATATAAATGCGGATATATAGGTAAATACGCTTAGCAAGTTACCTATATATCCAACAAAAAAGTAGTGAGATTTTGCTTTCAGTAAAAAATCTAAGAAATTTATGTTATTTGTAAGAGGATCCTTATGAAGTTGTTGCCAGTATTACCCCTAGCCCTTGCTGCTCTGTTTGCACTACCACAAGCAAACGCTGCTGATATTAAGCAAGAAAATGTCAATACCTGTGTCAGCGGTGCGGTCAAATATAAAGTCGCTAATAAAAGCGATGCGACCAAACTTTGTAACTGCACCATTGATGTCCGCAGCAAAATGACTATCGGTCAAATGTGGGAGATTGAAAGCCATGCAAAAGACAAGAAAGACCCATCAGGCCTCCCTTATGTCAAAAAAATGCAAAAAGACTTACAGCAGTGCACCGTTGGCTTAGATTTAAAAGAGCCACAAAAACCTGCTTAATAAATAACTCGTTTAATATACAAAAGACTGGCAATAGCCAGTCTTTTTTGTTGCCCATGAAGGAGCAATTTGTAAAACTGATTATTAATTTCTGCTAATCTGCCTATAATAAGATGACTAAGAACAATACACGTATAACCAACAGCAATAAGGACATTACCATGGCCAAGCCAACTACAGAAAACATTACTTTACCCGACTTCCCAGTAACCATCGTACGAGAGCTTGATGGACACTTTATCCATGATGACATCAACCTAAAAGAGATGATTGCTAATACCAATAAAGGCCTCATTCTTTACTTTTACCCCAAAGACAATACCCCTGGCTGTACCACCCAAGCAACAGAATTTACTGCTCATATTAATGAATTTGATGGTTTAGGCTACGACATTATCGGCGTCTCACGTGATAGTGTTGAATCTCATGAAAAATTCATCGACAAACATGACTTAAATATCGCCCTAATCAGTGATGGCGATGAAAAACTATGCCAATATTTTGACGTCATCAAAGAAAAAAACATGTACGGTAAAATAACTTTAGGCCTTGTCCGCTCAGCCTTCGTGTTTAACAAAGACGGTAAGCTGACCCATGCTCAGCGTAACCTACGAGCCAAAGGCTATACTGAACGGTTGCTTGAAACATTAACACCTTAATCGATAACGCTATAAATTATAAAAATACAATGTAAAACAGGTGCTAATAACCGTTACGATAAAGGGCCAGTCTAAAATACTAAGAATAATCCTGTAAAAACAGCTCTTAGAAACGGCTTTTAAAAACAGTCCTTAGAAACAGCCCTGAATGTTAAATTATTATGAGTTGAAAATAATATGAATAAACAGTCCGATACTATTGCTAATAACCTAGCATCTACCGTCACTCGCAAAGTATCTGTTGCCATTATTGGTGCAGGGACCGCTGGTCAAAATGCTTTTCGTCAAGCCAGCAAAATTAAAGATGACATCGTCATTATTAATGAGGGGTTTTGGACGACAACTTGTGTCACCGTAGGTTGTATGCCGAGCAAGCTACTAATTGCAGCGGCTGACCGTGCGCATGCAGCCAATCACTCTGCTGAGTTCGGTATCCATGCGACTGCGCAGATAGATGGCAAACAAGTCATGCAACGTGTGCGCGATGAACGTAGCCATTTTGCTAGCTATATTAAAAAACAAGTTGAGAGCTGGCCTGAGGATAAAAAAATAGCGGGCCGTGCGCATATCAATCAACAAGGGTTAATTGAGGTCAATGATGAGCTGATTGAGGCTGAAAAAATTATTGTCGCCACTGGTAGTTCAGCATTTATACCAGATGGCTGGGCGGATAAGCTTGGCGATACCATGCTCACATCAGATATGGTCTTTGAGCTCACAGATTTACCAAAATCAATGGCGGTCGTCGGTGCTGGCGCTATAGGATTAGAGCTTGCTCAAGCATTCTCCCGCTTGGGCGTAGAGGTCACTCTGTTTAATCGAGTCAAACGCGTGGCTGGTCTCAAAGACGATGATATTAACAACCAAGCTATTAATTGCTTAAATCGCGAATTGACCATGCATCTGGGTAGCGAAATCACCGATGTCAGTACGCGAGCAAACGAGGATAACAACGGCTCAACCGCAGTGATTGATTACAAAAATAGTGCGGGTGAATCACAGCACTGGCAAGGTGAATATGTATTGGTCGCGACCGGTCGTCGCAATAACATCAAACAATTGGGGGTCGAAAACCTAGGTGTTGAGCTTGATGATAAGAACCGCCCAAAAAACCTCAGTAAAAAAACGGGGCAAATTGGTGATTTAAATATATATATCGTTGGTGATGCTAACGCTAATATTCCGCTACTGCATGTGGCTAGTGATGAGGGTTTTAGTGCGGGAAGTATGGTTTGCGAAAACAAAAAAGATGCCTATATTCGCCCACCAGCCATCCCCTTCTCCATCGTGTTTTGTTCACCACAGATTGTCAATGTCGGTATGTCTCTACCAGAAATACAAAAAGACTCAAAGTTAGAGTATGTCATTGGTAAGGTAAGTTTTGATAATCAAGGTCGCAGTCGTGTCATGGGTGTCAACTGTGGCTTGCTCCATATCTATGGCTGTAAAAAAACAGACAGAATCTTAGGCGCCAGTATAGTGGGACCTGATGCTGAATATATCGGTCATATACTGGCCACCGCGATTACCAACGACTTAAGTATCAAGGCCATGCTCGATACGCCTTTTTATCACCCTACTATCTTAGAAGGTTTACGTACTGCACTTCGTGATGTGCAATATAAAATGGAAATACCCTACCAGTCTCAGGACGCACAGGAAGATAGCTTTTAATATTAGGCTCAGCTACACTTTCAAATAACTAAATATCTCATATAAGCAAACTCTGCATGGATGAAACAATGGCAATTGCTAGTATTACTGACTTCTTTCAAGAGATTGTTCGCGACTTACATACTAGCTTGTATCTTGCTATTGGCGGTTCAATAGACGAAGAGTCGTTGGACTGGTCATCTAAATCAGTAGAGTGGGTAAGCACTGGCATCAAAATCCTAATACTGCTGGCGATATTGGGATTTTTTTATTGGCTTGCCATTTATATTCTTAAAAAAAGCAAATCCCAAATACACCTCAACGAGCGCCGAGCTAAAATTGCCCGTTCGGTGCTGCGTTACATTTGGATAGTAACCAGTTTGATTGCCATTATGAGTCAGCTGAATTTTGAGCCAAATACTATCAAAGCCACTGCCAAAGCCAGTACTTGGGCGGGTATTTACTATGTTTTATGGGCGTCATCAGGACAAATCATTCATAGAGTGCTACAACATTACGGTCTTAATGCATCCATTGAACAGCTGCTTAAAAATATCTTATCAGTGCTGCTATTGGTATTAGGGCTTGCCAGCGTCATGGCACAGTTTGGTTTTGATATCGTCTCCTTGGTCGCAGGTTTGGGGATTGCTGGTATTGCTGTGGGTTTCGCCGCCCAATCAACGCTTGCTAACTTTATCGCGGGTGTTACCATTTTACTTGAGCAATCTTTTCAAGTGGGTGACTGGGTTAATATCAATGACGATGAAGGTCGCGTAGTGGTTATCGCCTTACGCACTACCCACATTTTGACCCGAGATAACATCACTGTCATTATTCCTAACGCCAATGTCGCCTCTTCGGTGGTCACCAATTTAACCTCCAAAAACTTCATACGCTTTGATATCCAAATGCGCATTGCTTTTGAAGATGATGTCGATAAAGCACGGAAGGTGATATTACAAGTTCTGACGGATAGTGATGTGGTACTAAACCGCCCTGAGACCTCAGCGACTGTGGCGGAGATTGGAGAATATGGGGTATTTTTTATTATCCGTTTTTGGGTCAAGCCCGCCGCAGTGGCACGCATACCGAAAATCAAAGAAGCCTTACGAGAAAGTATCAAACACGCCTTTGATACTGCCAACATCTCGACCCCTTACCCGCATATGCGCTTACTGATGCCAAAAGATGTGGAGTATCCTATCGCAACCAAACCCTTTGCCACGACGACGCAGATAGTAGAAGAAGTACCGCCAGTGAAACAGCCTGATCAATAATGGTATCGGAACCTCTTAAGCACTCACCCATTGATCCTAAGTTCTTTTAAGCTTGAAGTTTTTAATTTCAAGCTTTTTATTCTCAGTATTTTAAGCAGGGCTTTATGTGGCTTATAGTTGATTTACTTTAAAACTGAGACGAGTGCTACTGGCATAAATTTTTTGCAGCCTCTGTCATGCTGGCGAACAGCACGCAAGAAAAATTGATAACAGTAGTACGTGGCTATTTACTTTATTACAATCGTATCGATTTTATTTAGAACTGCCTATAGTATTGTTAAATGTCTCTTTTATAAACCCACCCACTTTAAACCATCACGCCCTAAATTATGATAAAATTGACGGTTAAACATCTTATTTTATGATGTGTATTACTTATCAATTTAGCCCACAGGTATCCGTATGACCGTAACAACCGCGACCTCATCTTCAACAGCAGCTTCATCAGACTTGTCGCTTGACCTTATCATCACTTGTGCCGATGGGCTTGAGGCGCCGCTACAGACTGAGCTGACAAGTTTCGGTATTGCAAGTGACATCAAAAGCACTGGCCGTCTGACGGTTACAGGTACTTTGCGCGACCTATATACGATTTGCCTCTGGTCGCGTGTGGCTTCGCGAGTATTGATGCTGATTAAACGCAAAAATATCAATGCCGAATACGATGTGGCTGAGCAACTATATGGATTAGCAAAGTCGGTTAACTGGACGGAGCAATTTAGCTTAGAGCAAACCTTTGCGATTCGTCTATCGGTCGATAAACGCGTGGCTGTCAGTCAGCAATTTGCCATGCTACGTATTAAAGACGCGATTGCTGACACTTTTAACGAAGTCTATGACAGCCGTCCTAATGTTGATAGCAAAAACCCAGACTTTTCTGTGTTTGCCACCGTCAATGATAAGCAAGCTGAGCTATATTTAGATTTATCAGGTACCAGTCTGCATCGCCGTGGCTACCGCGTAGCGATGACAGAAGCCCCATTAAAAGAAAACTTGGCAGCGGCATTACTGTATAGCGCAGGCTGGCATAAGAAAAACGCAGCGGGCAACGCCCCTTTCTACAATGCCCTCATCGACCCGATGTGTGGCTCAGGAACATTTATCATTGAAGCATTACTAATGCATTGCGATTATGCCGTGGGAATCGATAAAGCCGCCAATCAATTTGGTTTTTATCAGTGGCAACATCATGACGATGCGCTATGGCAAGAGATGATCGATGATGCACAGACGCGTTTCCGAGAAGCCTTGGAGATTGCCAACGAACAGCCGGATACTTTACCGCTCATATTAGGCTTTGATGCCGATAGCGGCGCCATTATTGCCACTGAAAAGAACCTGATTGCCGCAGGTTTACAAGATATATTACCGCTACTCGATATCGAAACTCGTGCCCTTGACCAACTGAGCACGGTACTAAAACCCTTGGTCGATGATGGTCGATTGAGCAATCCTTTAGTCATCACCAACCCGCCATATGGTGAGCGCTTGGGTGACGAAGATATGATTAAACCTTTGTATCAAGCGATTGGCCTTATCCTGCAAGACAGTTTTGCTGGTAGTGGTGTTAATCCGATGCTGGGTATCTTGGCATCTAATGTCGAGCAAGTGGATATCTTGCCCATTAAAGAGCCAAAAACACTGCGCTGTCACAATGGCGCTATCACAGTTTATTTCCGTTATGGGGCATTGATTGCTGGGCAAAGCGGCAATCTAGTCAGCCGCTTTGAAAAGCGTGAGATTGAAGTAGAGGACGGCCAAGACTTTATCAATCGTCTACAAAAAAATCTGGCCAAACTTAAGAAACTGGCCAAAAAAGACAACGTCAGTAATATCCGTGTCTACGATGCTGACTTACCAGACTTTAAGGTTGCCATCGATTTATACGGTGATTATGCCCATGTTCAAGAATATGCGCCACCAAAAACCATCCCACCGGAAACCGCAAAAAAACGTTTTAATTTAGCGTTGATGGGTATCCGCGAAGTGTTCGATATTAACCGTGAACAAGTCTTTATCAAAACCCGCGCCCGTCAGTCTGGTAATGACCAGTATAGTAAACAGGGCAATACGGAAAAGCGTGGCAAATTTTATGTCGCTCGTGAAGATAACGCCTATTTTTATGTCAACTTTACTGACTACCTCGATACTGGGCTGTTTATTGACCATCGCAATATGCGCGCGCGTATCAAAGATAATAGTCGTAATAAGTCAGTGCTTAATTTATTTGCTTATACTTGTACAGCGAGTGTCCACGCCGCACTGGCTGGCGCCAAAAAAGTTACCAGCGTTGATTTGTCGCAGAACTATTTAGACTGGGGTAAGCAAAACTTTGTGCTCAATGGTTTGGATGTCAGTCGCAATAAATACCAATTCGTTGCCGCCGATATCTTTGAGTGGATCAAAGACAATACCGAACAATTCGATATTATATTTATTGATCCCCCCACCTTTTCGAACTCGAAGAAGTTTCAAGGTACCTTTGACGTACAACGTGACCATGCGGCGCTCATTAACCGCGCGATGAACCGTTTAACCACCGATGGGGTCTTGTATTTCTCTAATAACTTTACCCGTTTTGAGCTGGACGAGCAGTTGACCGAACGCTACGATATTACGGATATCACCCAAAAAACCATTGGTTTTGATTTTAATATCAAAAAACCGATTCATCAGAGTTTTGAGATTCGTCATCGTCAAAGCTTATAGTTGTTCTGATGGTTATGATTTGCCATTAAAACTGGAAAATATGCGAAGATACTGCCAAAAATAGTCATAAACTGAGCCTAAAACGGTCATAAACCGAGCTTAACTTCAAACTATTACTCTTAATGTATATGAAACATAACAATGACCCAATCTGCTTTGATTGGGTCATTTTTTGTTGTTATGATAGAGTGTTGCAAGCGATAGTTTTGCGACAGCTTTAATCCCACTGTCGCTTTTCACTCTCATTGTGGTAGTTTTTATATCTATGGCTTTCGTGTTGCAATTCTCCCTACTCTAATAACAAGGATACCACCATGGCTTTATCCCTTAATAAAGGCGGTAATTTATCGCTAACCAAAACTGACCCAAACCTAACTAAGCTACTTATTGGCCTTGGTTGGGATGAGCGTGCAACATCTGGCGCTGAATTTGATCTTGATGCCAGTGTGTTTTTACTCAATAGCGCAGGCAAAGTACGCGGCGATCAAGACTTTATTTTCTACAACCAGCTCAAATCTGACAATGGCGCGGTTGAGCACACCGGCGATAACCGTACGGGTGAAGGTGATGGTGATGATGAAGTCGTCAAAGTAAACCTGACTCAAATTCCTGCCGATGTCGACAAAATCGTCGTCACCGTCACCATCCATGATGCCACCGCTCGCAGTCAAAACTTTGGTCAAGTAGCCAACGCTTTTATTCGTGTCGTTAATGAAGAAACCGGTACTGAAGTGGTACGTTTTGATTTGGCAGAAGATTATTCAGTTGAAACCGCGATGGTATTTGGCGAAGTCTATCGTCATAACGGTGAGTGGAAATTCCGCGCCGTTGGTCAAGGCTATTCAGGTGGCTTGCAAGCCATGTGTCAACAATACGGTGTAAATATCTAAATCTTCATATTGCCTAGCCTTTACACTGGCATCTAAACAACGTACACATCCAAATATAAGGCCCTATTTATCCGCTATTAATCGTCATTATTGACAGTGATTATGCATGCACAACTTTCGTTGCAAAATAGTCACAATTTTTGATAGCCAAACGACTAATAATGCTTTATGTTTCGTTTTAAATTATACAAAAAAAGTGGTTAGCAATAACCGCTTTTTTGTGGTCTGTGTCTATAACAGACCGACCTTAGCTTTACGCAACCAGACAGGATGTGTCATGAGACATTTTTATTTAGACTTTATCTTCACCATTATTGCCCTAGCGGTAGCGGCATGGTGGGGATATTCACACGGTGGTATGGGCGGTATGATAACCACCCTATCTATTACCGCTATTTTGGCCGTCATGGAGATTTCATTATCGTTTGATAATGCGGTGGTCAACGCCTCAGTGCTTAAAGGCTGGGATGATTTTTGGAAAAAGATATTTTTAACAGTGGGTATTTTAGTCGCTGTATTTGGTATGCGCTTGGTATTCCCGATTGTTATCGTTGCCGTGACTGCCGACCTCGGTATCATGCAAGTGGTCGACTTAGCTTTAAACGACCCTAAAGAATATTCAGCGAGACTCTTAGCACACCATGCAGAAATATCGGCTTTTGGTGGTATCTTCTTATTATTAGTATTCTTAAACTTTATCTTTGATGATAAAGATGTGCATTGGTTTGATTGGCTTGAGAGCCGTTTGGTAAAACTGGGCAAAGTCGATGCCATGAGCGTGTTTGTCGCCCTTATCGTGTTGATGGTTGCGGTATCATTTGCCAATCCTAATCAATCAGCGGCGGTATTAATCGCCGGCGTTTGGGGCATTTTGGTTTATCTTGGTGTACAAGTGGTCTCTGGTATGCTTGAAGGTGACCTTGAAGAAGATTTAGAAAGCGAAGAAAGCGGTTCGGGCGCAGCAGCGACCAGCGCGATTATGAAAGGCGGTATTATCGGTTTCTTATACTTAGAAGTCCTTGATGCCTCGTTCAGTTTCGATGGTGTGATTGGCGCATTTGCAATCACCAATGACGTTATCGTGATCATGTTAGGCCTTGCTATTGGTGCGATGTTCGTTCGTTCGATGACCATCTTCTTAGTCGATAAAGGCACGCTTGATGAGTTTATCTATCTTGAGCATGGTGCGCATTATGCCATTGGTGCCTTGGCAATCATCATGCTACTATCAGTGAAATTCCAGGTGCCAGAACTTATCACTGGTCTTATTGGTATTGCATTTATTGGTTGGGCCTTTGTTGCTTCACTCAATTATCGTAAAAACGAAGCAAAATCGATTACCTAATGTTAAACTGAGCGTAAACAATACAGGTTTTTCGCATAAAATAGTATAAACAATGGGTTATATCAATAGTTTTGGTATAACCTATTTTTTATGCCCTAATTAAAATATAATTTATTTCTCTTTTTAGTATTCTTATTAAGTTAAAATCATCATTATCAACCACACTACAGAAATATGGTTACATGATTAATATGCAACAGATTCTTGATGATATTGCCGCAGAGATGGCCAGTGAAACCGATCGTGGAAAAGTGGCGGATTATATCCCGCAACTGGCCCATGTAGATCCAAACCAATTTGGCATTGCTGTAGCGACACCTGATGGGCAGGTATATACCGCAGGTGATGCCGACACACTATTTTCGATCCAAAGTATCTCCAAGATATTTACCTTAACCATCGGCCTTGGCAAGTTGGGTGACGCACTTTGGACACACGTCGGTCGTGAGCCGTCTGGCGATCCTTTTAACTCGATCATGGTACTAGAAAAAGAATCTGGTCGGCCGCGTAACCCATTTATCAATGCTGGAGCAATTGCGGTGGTGGATGCGATTATGATGGGTCATGAGCCAAAAGCAATATTGGGTGAAATCCTACAGTTTGTTCACTTTATTGCAGACGATGATTCGATTCGCTTTGACCATAAAGTGGCAGTATCTGAAATGCAACACAAAGATCGAAACGCGGCATTGGCGCATTTTATGAACGCCTTTGATCGTCTAAAGCATGATGTAGATAAAATACTGGGGGTATATTTTCATCAGTGCTCAATTGCCATGAGCTGCCAACAATTAGCGCGCGCGGGTTTGTTTCTAGTATCTAATGGTGTCAACCAACACACTGGGGTAAGAGTGATCAATGCAGAGCGATCTCGGCGAATCAATTCATTGATGATGATGTGTGGCCACTATGATGGCTCTGGTGAGTTTGCCTATCGTGTCGGCCTACCGGGCAAAAGCGGCGTTGGCGGCGGTATTTTAACGATAGCCCCAGGTAAAGGCTCTATCGCTGTCTGGTCACCCGGGCTTGATCATGTCGGCAACTCCAAGCTTGGGTTAAAAGCGTTAGAGATGCTGGTAGAAAAGACGGGTTGGTCGGTATTTGCCAATGAAAAGCGATAAAGGATTGGTGGTGTTCTAAAAAGTATGCTGGCATCAGACGTAGCCATAATTGATGTAAAAG
>NZ_RRYW01000256.1 GCF_014861365.1 Psychrobacter sp. FME6 | reverse complement strand
GACCAAAGTGAGATTGCAACCATGAACTATACACATCTAAGCCTAGGTGAACGATATCAGATTTCCGCCTTAAAAGGGGCGAAACATAGTATTAAATTTATAGCTGATGCATTAGGCAGAAGTCCCAGCACCATATCAAGAGAGCTTAAGCGTAATAAAAGCCTGCGAGGTTACCGAGCTAATTATGCCGACAACGAAGCCTGTGCAAGACGATCAAACAACGCTTTCACTATCATCGCTGACGTATGGGATTGGGTTACAGACAAGCTTAAACAGAGCTGGAGTCCTGAACAAATAGCTGGGTTTCATGGTGGTATCAGCCATATGAGCATCTATCGCTATATCTGGAAAGACAAGAGCAAAGGTGGCACGTTATGGCACTGTCTT
>NZ_RRYW01000003.1 GCF_014861365.1 Psychrobacter sp. FME6 | reverse complement strand
GCATATACTTTTTCCATTAGGTTAAAAATATCGTCCATACTTAGTTCTTTAACTTTAATTGCGCTCCCACGCTCCCATCCATCAGCGTCATGGTATGCGTAGGTCATGCAGTCAAGGTCTTTGATATCAGTACGTTTGACCGCTTGGGAACTAGCAGTTGGAGCGTGTAGGTTTATGTATATCTCAATCTCATCAGCATACTTACTATCGCTTAGATTGAATATCAATACACTTCTATCAGCAATAGCGTAGTATAAATTGCAATAGAAATTCTCTATGGCTTGTAGTACATTATGTAGAAATTCATCTTTGTCTACTAATTCGGGGTTAGTGATATCTACTACCATATACTTAATTCCTTTTGTTTGCTTAAATCAAAACTACTATAACACCATTATTCTATCATTAAATTAATCAACACATTATTAAAACACAGCCATAATTAATAACTGGCAGCCACTGCTAGTGTTATAGTTAGGTCTGGAATATAAAGTCACGCAAGTATGTCAGACTAATGACAAACGATGACTATATGGTGACGACATTAAATAGCCATGCTAGACTATTGCCATTTATTCCCTCTTATGTATTCCCTTTTGTCATATATTAGGATGTATTTCTCATGACCGCTATTCAGTTTATATTGATCGCCATTGCCGCATTTATCGTGCTTGCAGGGTTGTTTATGGTCATTCGTAGCTTTCAGCGCCGCAAAACGGCCGAAGCTGCCGCGGTCAATTATGATAAAAACGGTATTCCCATCATACCGCGTCATGAGCGCAATATCGTCGATCAGCCAGACTTGGATGATACCGTCGCGGGCGAGACCAGCATTGCGCCTGATCGCAGTTATCTCAATGCAGTGGTTGAAGAAGAGCCTTTGACCCAGCCACATAGCACTGTCGATGCGCAGCTGACAGCGGGGCGCGATGGTATAAATAGTGAGGCAAGCGCTGATGATAGCCATATCAGTGATGAGGATTATGCACGCTGGCAACAAGAGCAACAGCACGCTGATAATGCTGAATTTGTAGAAGCCGCTGGACAAATGAATGTCGAGCAAGAGCCAGATGCGTTTTCAAGCTTAATGTCGGCAACCGACAGTCTGATGCCATCGATTGATACGGCAGAAGAGCCAAGCTTTGACAATAACAGCCCAATACTTGATCAGCATCTATCAGAGCCAGTGGATGAAGCGCAAAACAGCCCATTAATTAATGCCAAAGACAATATTAATATCACCATATTGCCGCACCAATACCGTGACCGTCCACACGCCGTTATTCGCGGTCGTGATTTGTTGGCGTTAATTGATAAATACGGTCTGCGCTATGGGGCGATGAATATGTTCCATCGCTATGAGCAAAAAGATGGTACAGGCATGCTATGGTTCAGCATGATGGGCATTACCGACAGTGGTATCGCACCCTTTGATCCGCATAGCGTGGCGACCAATACTTATAACGGCGTAGTGGTCTTCTTATCATTACCGCATCCACAAGCCGTGCGTAGCTTCGATAGTATGATGAGTATTGCCTATATGATGGCAAGCGATTTGGACGCTATCATGCTCGATGAAGAAAACGAACCAATCACCCCTGAATATAAACAACAGCTGCGTAATCAAGTTCGTGATTATGAAGGCTAGTTAATAGTAGTTCATTCATGGCTGATTGATATGACAGCCAGTAAAAAAGGCAAATAGCGATAACGTTATTTGCCTTTTTTAATTTTCGGCTTATCGGTTTTTCATCTATAGTTAAAATATTTTAAAAACGCTACGGTACTGCTTGTATATTTTTTTGCAGCCTCTGTCTGCGTAGGCACAGCAAGCAAGAAAAAATTATACAAGCAGTATGTGGTGTATAGATATTATTTTTCATTGATTATAACTATTTATATACGTCTGTTTATCTATAAAATGTTATCCGACCCTCCTGCAAACTTGTTATCATATCGGCATCTTGAACCGTAAAGACGCTGACTATGACTGATCCTATTTTACCGCTTACTTCCAAAGACATTAACACTGGCAAATCTGTAGAAAATGATGCTGCTATTGTCACCCAAATGCGCCTGCTTATTGATACTTTAAAGACGCATAATTACGCCTATTATGTGCTCGATAATCCCATCTTAGAGGACAGCGAGTACGATCAGTTACGGCGTTCCTTATTGGAGCTTGAAGGCGAGTATCCAGATTTAATACAACCTGATAGTCCGATTAATCAAGTGGGCGATACGCCGCTATCTGCCTTTACTCAAGTCATGCATGACGTACCGATGCTATCGCTTGGCAATGTCTTTGAATACGATGATTTGCGCGACTTTATGCGCCGCGTCAATGATCGTTTGAATGACGCGCAGAAAAACCCTGAATATGAGATGGAGCTAAAACTTGATGGTTTGGCGGTGTCACTCAAATATGCTTATGGCAAATTTGTACAAGCGGTAACACGAGGTGATGGGCAAGTAGGCGAAGACATCACCCAAAATGCCAAAACCATTCGTAATCTGCCGCTATGGCTAGCTGATGCTACTGATATCGAGCTGTTAGAAGTGCGCGGTGAAGTGCTGATGCCAAAGGCAGGCTTTGAGCGTCTCAATCGCTTAGCAGCAGAAAAAGAAGAAAAGACATTTGCTAACCCACGTAACGCTGCCGCTGGGAGTTTACGCCAACTCGATCCAAGTATAGCCGCTAGTCGACCATTGGCGTTTTATGCCTATTCAGTCAATCAAGGACTGCCCGAAAGTATAGAGACCCAATCGGCCGCATTGGCTTGGATTGGTGATATTGGTTTTACCGTTAGTGCTGTAAGAGTGGTACAAAACCCGCGTGAGGCGCAAGCCTATTATGAGTCAGTTATTGCGACGCGTAGCGACCTGCCATTTGAGATTGACGGCATGGTGATTAAGGTGAATAGACTTTCATTACAGCAGCAGCTTGGCTTCTTATCGCGTGAGCCGCGCTGGGCAACGGCGTATAAATTCCCTGCCGAAACCGTCATGACGCGTCTACATGCAATTGAGTGGCAAGTCGGACGTACTGGCGCGATTACCCCAGTTGGTAAGCTCGAGCCTGTCAAAGTTGGTGGCGTCACCGTCAGTAATGTCACCTTGCATAATTTTGGTGAGATTCAGCGCTTAGACGTGCGCGCAGGCGATATGGTTAGCGTTCACCGCGCCGGTGACGTCATACCCAAAGTCACCCGCGTTTGGACAGATCTGCGCCCAGAAGATTCAAAACCAGTTAAATTGCCATCGACCTGTCCAGTATGTGACTCGCCTGTAGTATTGCCTGAAGATGAAGCGTTGGCACGTTGTACTGGCGGATTGTTTTGTCCCGCGCAGCAGCAAGAGGCACTGATTCACTTTGTCTCGCGTCGGGCGATGGATATCGATGGCTTAGGCGCGAGTTGGCTGATTAGCTTTTTTGAGCATGGCTTAATTAAAACCGTCGCTGATATTTATCAGTTGCACAACCATCAAGACGAGATGATTACTTATGAGAAGCTGGGCGAAAAATCGGTAAAAAATATCATCAGCGCAATCGAAGCCAGCAAATATACGACACTGGCGCGCTTTATCTATGCACTTGGTATTCGTGGCGTTGGTGAAACCACTGCGCAGAATTTGGCACAGCAATTTGGCGACCTTGACAGTCTAATGGCAGCAGATATCGAAAAACTGTTACTCACGCCAGACGTGGGCGCTATTACTGCTGAGCTTGCCTATAAGTTCTTCCGCGCACCGCACAATATAGAAGTCATCACCGCATTACGTGAAGCTGGCGTGCATTGGGATAAGGTCGAGCAAGTGGTGTCAGAGGGGTTGCCGCTCGATGGGCAAACGTGGGTTATTACTGGCGCGCTCGATAGCATGGCACGCGATGAAGCCAAAGCCAAGCTTCAAGCGCTCGGTGCCAAAGTATCCGGAAGCATCTCAGCAAAAACTACCGCGCTATTGGCAGGTGATAAGGCTGGCTCGAAGATGGCGAAGGCGGAGAAATTAGGGGTGAAAGTGGTGGGTGAGGATGAGTTTCTGGCGTTGGTTGGGGAGTAGGGCAAGTCCTTGCCATTAAAAGAGCAAAGAGACAGAAAAGAAAAAGCATGGCCTCAGCATCGCTTGCTTTAATGGTAGGCAAATATGCGGGTCATGAGCCGTCTTTTTTTAATGGCTCACTCGGCGCTCGCGTACAGCCAGTAGGGTGCGCCTAGCGCACCATCAAATATAGCTCACTCTAATTTATCAATAAAACTCGATGAGAATTCGAGACCATCATCCCCCCAATCTGCTAAATAGTCACCTTGCCTCACATAACGATGAAAGCTTGAATACGGCCAATCTACTACCTTTTTGACTAACCCATGCTTAACAGGGTTATAGTGCAGATAATCTATATGTCTTATAAAGTCTGCTTCGTTCTTTATTTCATGCTCGTAAAACCGACGTTGCCAAATGCCTCTTTCATGTCTCTTAACTTTTGAAGGGCTTAATTCATTTATTGGTAAGTGGTATTGTGGGCAAGCTTGGGTGGTTAAGCGCTTTATCTGTGACCAACGCATACTATAGTCAGCATCGTTTTCAGGCAGTCTCCAAATACAGTGCAGATGGTCGGGCAATTGTACCCATGCAATAATTTCAAAGGAATATTGTTGTTGAACTTGTTTTATACTTTTTTTAAAGGCTTGCAGGAAGTCATCTTCACACAGTATTTTTCTTCGGTTGTATGAAACCAAAGTAAAAAAGTAGGTAGCACCTTTCGTGTATGAACGAATGTATCGTGGCATCTGTATTTACCGTATGAGCCTTTATGTCTTATAGTTATGCGGGATAGATTCTATAGCTTACAGGTTTTTTAATCTTATCAGTGCGCAAGGCGCACCCTACAGTTTAGAGTTTCTTGGTAGAGTATGCGCAAAAACATACGCTATTAATCTCTACTCCGCCATCTCACCATACCCCTTCGCATCACCTTTCTTACCATCTGGCTGAATCACGATAGGTAATACCAATCCTTTTGCAAATTCTCCAGCCAATACATAATCATAATTACTGGCTTTAACCTCAGGCGTGGTATGAATAATAAGTGTCATATGGTCATCGTCAGTCAGCTCATGTGAGACGTAATTTTCACTCAGCTGATCCAAGGCTTTTGATAGTGCTTCATTACTTGCCATACTCACGGTTAGATTATGCTGAGCCGTAGTATTATCAACTTTGAAGTATTCTGCATAGTCTTTTACATTTTGGCTATCGCGCGCAAAAGGGTAGTCGTAGTTAGTGAGTTCGGCTGGTTTCTCACTGCTGTCCATGGCAGACCAATCAATCGCGTTTTCGGCTTTCGTTGATGAATCCGGTGTCGTTAGGGCTGAATCAGAGGACGAAGTAGTTGTTTCAGCAGTATCAGCACTGTTGTCGCACCCTGACAGCGCCCACATACTGGCACTAGCGACAATCATCATATTTATTAAGCGCTTCATTATTGAGTCATCCTTTTTATTGTTCAGCATCAAGCATTTTTATAGACGGGCTATTTTGACAGCTTTCTATACGCTTCTCTAGTTATATGCAGAAAAGGGCTGATTCTTATGTTAGGAAGTCAGCTAAGAAGGCGCGTTATTTATAGTCAGTGAGAAGTAATATCGCTATATCACGTACTGCTGGTACCGTTTTTTTCTGGCTTGCTGTGCCTACGCAGACAGAGGCTGCAAAAAAACTATACCAGCAGTATCGTAGCGTTTTTTAAAGTATTTTAACTATATAGTTTGATACAAAATGGCAGGTATAAAAAAACAGCCACCAAATGATGACTGTTTATAGTAATGCTAAGCTTAATAATTATAGGTTTATCGTTATCAAGGAACGATTAAACCGAAATCATTATCTACCCACTTGGCAATTTACTTGGTATTCTTTACCGTCTGCCCATTTGATAGCAAAGATACCTTTGTCGTCTTTCATGTGCCATGCATAGACAGCTTCAGGGTTTGACTCGTTGATATAGCTTGCTGTATCGCCTTGCACTTCACCATTTAAGATGATTGGTTGCTCATTCCATTGTACTTTAGGCATGGTTGCATTTAGCATGACTTGTTTTTTATTGATTGACTGTTTTGCCATGATTTTGCTGTCGTCAGTACAAGTATAAGGTGCTGGTGCCATGCGATCGTAAGCGGCATCGGTTACGCTTTCTGATGCAGGCGTTTCTGATGCATTTGGCGTAGTAGTGGGAGCAGTAGTCGCACAAGCGCTTAATAGGGCAAGAGCAGGTAGGGCCGTTGCAATTTTAGTTAGCGTATTCATGGTTTTCTCCAAAGGTATAAAAATTATCATGTATTTGTTTTTAACTATGCGTTAAGCATATAGCGCATATGGTAACGAAAACTATTACTGGAGAATGTTAGAAATTGTTTGTCACGTGTTTGCTTAGTTACTTAAACGCTGACTAATGTAACGCTCGAATGATCAGGTTTTAAAATAGGGAAGGATAGTTAGGGAGAAGCAATATTGATACATCAGGTACTGCTGATATTAATTTTTCTTGCTTACTATGCCTACGCAGACAAAGGCTGCAAAAATTTCATACCAGCAGCACTATAGCGTTTTTAGAATATTTTAACTATAAGTGCATTAAAAATAAGCCTATGTCAAACAAAAAGCGCCTATCGACTGCTTAGCCGATAGGCGCTTTTTGTTGATATTAATAAAGACGTTTGAGCCTGCTTAACAGCAATTTAATGATTGGTTAACTACTTAGTTTTACGTGGTGGCAAACCCGTATGCTGAGTTTGGAAGTTACCTTTGCTGACTTTTTTATTGTTTCTGCTCGAGGTGTTTTTTGCAGCGCTCGGGCTATTATTGCTGCGCTTCACTGAGTCATTGCCCAAACGACTGTTCTTTTTACGTGCTGATTGATAGCTGTCTTGTGCCGCGTCGCGCCCTTCTAAGCTGGCGTTAAATGGCGGGATTAAGCAGCCACGATTTTTACCAATTAAATCACTGCGTCCCATTTCTTGTAGCGCTTTACGCAATAATACCCAGTTTTTTGGATCGTGGTAGCGCAAGAAAGCTTTGTGTAATTTACGCTGCTTACCAGACTTGACGATATCCATATCACCTTCGCTACGGCTCACCTTGTGTAGCGGGTCTTTGTGGGTGTGATACATGGTGGTCGCGGTCGCCATTGGGCTTGGATAGAACGCCTGCACTTGGTCGGCGCGATAGCCATAGTTTTTAAGCCAAAGTGCTAAGTTCATCATGTCTTCATCTTTGGTGCCCGGATGGGCGGCGATAAAGTAAGGAATCAGATACTGCTCTTTGCCCGCTTCTTGGCTGTACTGCTCAAACATGGCTTTGAACTTATCGTAATTGCCCATGCCAGGCTTCATCATTTTTGATAAGACGTTTTCTTCTGAATGCTCAGGAGCAATTTTTAGATAGCCACCGACGTGATGACTGACCAACTCTTTGACATATTCAGGGTCTTTAATTGCCAAGTCATAACGCAGTCCTGAGGCGATAAGAATCTTTTTTACGCCTTTGATATCACGCGCTTTACGGTATAGCTTGGTCAAATTACTGTGGTCGGTAATCAAGTTTTCACAGACGTCAGGATAGACGCACGAGGGCTTGCGGCAGTTTTTTTCAATGGTCTCGTCTTTACAGCTGAGACGATACATATTGGCAGTTGGCCCACCAAGGTCAGAGATGACGCCAGTGAAGTTGGGCGCGACATCACGAATCGCTTCGACTTCACGTAGGATGGAGTCTTCTGAGCGGTTTTGGATAATGCGTCCTTCGTGCTCGGTAATCGAGCAAAAAGTACAGCCGCCAAAACAGCCGCGCATGATATTGACGGAGAATTTAATCATGTCATAAGCAGGAATGTGCGCATCGCCATAGCTTGGATGCGGCAGGCGTGCATAAGGTAAGTCAAACACGTAGTCCATCTCTTCGGTCGAGAGTGGAATCGGTGGCGGGTTGAGCCAGACATCGATTGAGGTATGCGAATTACCTGCACCACTACTATGACGCTGCACCAGCGCACGGGCGTTTCCCGGATTGGTCTCGAGATGCAAGATACGGCTGGCATGCGCATATAATACTGGGTCGGATTTGACATGCTCATAATCAGGCAGACGAATGACGGTTTTCTCACGCGGTGGCATTTTGAGCTTGTGCTTACGCGCAGTCATAGGTTTGTCAAAACCGCGCATTTGCACTACTTGCGTGTCTTCATCGACTTGGTCGGCATTGATAATTTTATTGGTTACTGGTTCAGAGACGAAGCCCGGATACTGTGAAGCCATGCCTGCCATTCCTGTCATTCCCGACATGGCTTGCCCAACGGGAGAATCGCTAGGTTTGTTTTGCTCGATTGAGCATTGGTCGACGTCTTCGGTCATGACATACGGGTTGATAATCGGGTCAACACGACCGACGGTATCGACATCATTGCTGGCGACTTCGGTCATGCCCGCTTGCCAGTGACGACGGGTCGGGGTCAATAAATACGCTGTACCGCGTAAGCTACTCATTTGCTCAAAGCTATAGCCTTTTGACAAACCATGGACCACGTCGACGATGGCACGCTCGGCATTACCATACAATAAAACATCGGCACGGGCATCGATCAAAATACTGCGACGGACTTTATCCGACCAATAATCATAATGGGCGATACGGCGCAAGCTGCCTTCGATGCCGCCCAAGATAATCGGCACATCGGGATACGCTTCGCGGCAGCGTTGACTATAAACGATAGCGGCGCGGTCAGGGCGTTTGTCCGCCACGTTGCCTGGCGAGTAAGCGTCATCGCTACGAATTTTACGGTCAGCAGTATAGCGATTAATCATGCTGTCCATATTGCCTGCGGTTACGCCATAGGCATAAACGGGTTTACCAAGCTCCATAAAAGCGTCTTTACTCTTCCAGTCTGGCTGCGCAATGATGCCAACGCGAAAACCTTGTGACTCTAGCAAGCGTCCGATAATCGCCATACCAAAGCTTGGATGATCGACATAGGCATCACCTGAGATGATGATGACGTCACAGGCGTCCCAACCGAGAGCGTCCATTTCAGCACGATTCATCGGTAAATAAGGCGCAGGCTCGTAGCAGCTCGCCCAATGTTTGTCGTAGTCGTAAAGCGGTTTGGTGCCTTGTTTAAAGGCGGTACGGGCGATGGTATCGGCAGACATGAGCGGACCTGTTAATTAGAAAAAGGGCACTAAAAGTTAGCCGTTATTCATCAATAAGAACAACGGCTAATTTAAAGGCGCTCATTTTAACATGAATTTAACTCATGATGTCATAAACGATTGGCGATAAGTGATTGATAGCGTGAGTAATCTATACAGAAAAGGGCTGCTAAAAATTAGCAGCCCTTTTATTTTAAGTCCTCGTTTTTAGCAAGGATTTACTGTTCTAATAGTTGAAATGGGAAAGTGACGACATCAAAGGCTAGGGCAAAAGGTAGTAATACTAGCTTTTGAGCGGTATTTGCACCGCTACGAGATACTTGGTTTTGCTGCGACTGCGTATAAAAATTGACCATATAAGGCTTGCTTAAGGCGCGATAATTGGATTGGATTAAGCTTAAGTTACTGACTTGTGGATAGATAGCCCCTTTCACAGGAACGCTAAAGCAAAAGCGCTGGGCATTGATACGCTGGTCACTGGCCGAGGTACATTCTTTGCCTTTATTTTGTAAAAAGAACTGATAATCGGAGCGCTTAAACTCATCCTTTAACTTAGCATAAGAAAGCTTCATTTCGCCCTGAAAATAGCCATCGTTATTGGGTACGTAAAAACTCATGTCATTATCGACTTGAATATTTTTTGGCGTTAAGTTGGTCAATAAGCTGACCATTTCTGTGCCGCCTTGGGTGAGTACATAGCTGTTCTTTTCACCGACGATAACCATCGAGGCGTTGGGCGTTTTCGGTAACGCCTGTGCTGGACGACCAAAGGCGATAATCTGATCTTCTGACAAGCTGTTTTTAGTGGTTTTTGTGCTGGCATGACTGCTACTGTCTAATAACGAGCTGGTAGCACAGCCTGAGCTGGCGAGTAATGCCACCAGCGATGCGCCTGTTAATAGTATTTTTAGGCTGAGGAGTTGTGGTACTGTTTTAGTACTGTTTTTTCGATAAGTACTATTTGAGTGTTGAGTCATGGTAAGGCTTCCTTGTCTACATTGGCTATGATTAAGCTTGGTTTTATTAACTATTCATAAGCTTATAAATTTATCGAACGTCCCTTTATATCCTATTTTGACATCTTACTCAGTTGCTTTGGATAACTCTACTAATAATTTATATTAGCGGTTATTTAGAGTTTATAGCTATATTTAATTAAGCGCAGTTAATCCAGTAAAATCTTCGTCCCACTCTTGGTAAAATTCATCACAAACTGGCTTTTAAAGCTACGCACATTATTCTCGTAGGTCAGCAAGTTACGCGTGAATTCATGGTAATCTTTCATATTTTTGGCGTTGACCATCAACATAAAGTCCGCATCTCCGGATACTTCATAGCAGCTCATCACTCGCGGTTGATCGTGCATTAAGCGCTCAAAGCGATGCTGCATCGAGGTGTTAGAACGCGACATCTCTATCATCACTACCGCTGTTAGACCGTAGCCAACCTTATTAGGATCGACAATAGCGACTTGCTTGGTTATCACACCGTTATCCGTTAATGCTTGGATGCGGCGCTGAGCGGTAGCGATAGAAACGTGGACTTGCTCTGCCACAGCTTTTAGGGGCAACGTCGCATCTTCTTGGAGCAAGTTTAAAATGGATTTATCGATAGCATCTAACGTCTGACTCATGTATTGATTCTCCAAAAAATATTATTAAATCTAAAGTCTATTATAATTATTATCGGTATTTATTAAATAATAATAAAATATTGATATTTAGGTCTTATAAATGATAAAAATAATCAAAATTGACTTTATATAGATATTTTATATCATTAAGGGTTAGTAGAATAGGCTGTCTCAGTCAACCCCATCGGTGAGAATTAAAACTCATCACTGATTGTTTTAAACGCTATTATTTTACGGTGCTATTCATGTCTATCTCAATGCTTTCCAATGTATTTACCAATACGCTCGCAACCACGGTGTCGCGCTTACCGTTGCCGGCAGTTTGGACAGCAGGTAGCGCGCAGCAACGCACATTGATAATGGGCGTAGCGTTAGCAATACTCTCAAATGTCTTGTTTGGTGTGCTTTATGCTTATAGTAGCTTTTTAGCGCCGCTATCGGGCACTCAAGTATTTATTTGGCGCATGCTGGCGATGTGGGCAGCATTGGTAGGGTATTTGCTAATTAGTGGCCGTCTGGGTTTACATATTGGTAAGCTAAAAGCGCTCGGCACGGTTAAGCAGTGGGCATGGTTACTATTGCCGACTCCGATATTCTTAAGTCAGTTTTGGCTGTTTATGTGGGCACCGGTCAATGGACAAGGCGTCCAAACGGCGATGGGTTATTTTTTATTCCCACTGATGATGGTGGTCTTTGGTTGTATACTATTCGGTGAAAAGTTAAGCCGTTTGCAATGGTTGGCCGTTGGCTTTGCGGCATTGGGCGTTGGCAGTGAGATTGTGCGTACGCAAAGCGTCTCATGGGCAACGTTATGGGTCTGCGGTACTTATCCTATTTATTATATTTTGCGTCGTCTACAAGGTATCGGTGCGGTGACTGGCTTGTTAGTTGATTTAACCATTTTTGCACCGTTTGCTTTGGCGTATTTAGTCTTTGTCGCGCCCAATAGCTTAAGCTTAGTGAGTGGTTCTGGTTTCTTTATTATGATGCTGACGGGACTCGGTATACTGAGTGTGCTAGCGATGAAAACCAACGTCGATGCCAGCCAAATGCTGCCAGTCAACGTCTATGGCATGATGAGCTATTTAGAACCCGCATTGTTATTTATTTTAGCAGTGACTGTACTGGGTAACCCGTTTGAATCAGCGATGATTTATAGTTATGGCTTGATTTGGCTCGGTATTGTTTGTTTGATTGTGCATGGTGTGCGTCAATTGCGCCGCGCTCATAAAAATACGCAAACCACTAAAACAGTGCAAGCGGTTTAAGATATAGTCAGTGAGAAGTAATATCGCTACATCACTTACTGCAGGTACCGTTTTTTCTTGCTTGCTGTGCCTACGCAGACAGAGGCTGCAAAAAAAACTATACCCGCAGTATCGTAGCGTTTTTAAAGTATTTTAACTATAGAGTTCATAAAACTGCTTTACTCAAATTTATCTGCCTCATAAAAAAGGACGATTCAACATAGAAGCTGAATCGTCCTTTTTAGGTTTGCTATAAATACCTTTAATCTAAATGCTGCTTAAAGCCGCGCTGCTTATCACGCTCCCAGTCACGGTCTTTAAGGGTTTTACGTTTATCGTGCTGTTTTTTGCCCACTGCTAAAGCGATTTGGCATTTCACTAGCGAGTGTTTCCAATAGCAAGATAATGGCACGCAAGCATAGCCTTTTTGATTGACCGCGCCCATTAACTTTTCAATTTCGCGGCGATTGAGCAGTAGCTTACGCGTACGGATACTATCAGGGCTGACGTGTGTTGAGCTCGATAGTAGCGGCTGAATGTGCGCGCCAAATAGGAATGCTTCATTGTTACGGAAGATGATATACGCTTCGGTGATGGTCATTTTACCCGCGCGAATCGCTTTGACTTCCCAGCCTTGTAATGACAATCCTGCTTCAAACGTCTCTTCAATAAAGTACTCGTGACGAGCTTTTTTATTGGCACAGATTTGATTGTCAGGTTTTTTTGATTTTTTTGACATAATTTCTCCAAAAGGACTTTAAAATATATTGTCCTTGTCTAACAGTCCTCATCGCAATCTTTTAATAGGGGTTGTATCTTTTCAGTGCTAAGATGGATGAGTCGAACCGGCTATTGTAGCAAAGCAACGTGGGTAAAGGTAAGTCGGCTGTTAGGACAAATGTAGCAGATAAGTATTAAGTTTGGGTAAAATTTGCTAGCATATACCGCATTATAATCAACCATATTAGCCCTGTTATGAGCCTTTCTGCTACTTCTTCAAAATTGCATACCAAGATTTTATACCCTGGCACCTTTGACCCGATTACCAACGGTCATGTGGACTTAGTCACGCGTGCGACCAAATTGTTTGATGAGGTAGTGATTGCGGTTGCCTCAGGACACCATAAAAAGCCATTATTCGACTTTGAAGAGCGTGTGGCTTTGGTCGAAACCGTATTTGCTGACTTACCCCAAGTCTCAGTGGTAGGGTTCGAAGGTTTGCTCGTTGATTTTATGCGTGAAAAAAATGCCACGGCAGTTTTGCGTGGTTTACGAGCTATGTCCGATTTTGAATATGAGTTTCAGCTGGCCAATATGAATCGCGAGCTTGATGAAAATTTTGAAGCGGTGTTTTTGACGCCTTCGCAGAATTACTCATTTATCTCATCAACGATGATTCGAGAAATCGCCAAACTTGGCGGTGATGTGACTAAATTTGTGCCACCTTGTGTGTCTGAAGCTTTTATCCAAAAACTCAGTATTAAATAATAATACCAAACCCAAAAGTACGATTAGCCGTGTCAAATTCGTTTAGCCTACGATGCGTCGCACTTGCACTCGTTTTCCTTGCTACTCTAATTTTTGTGAATGGTATAAGTTCATTGTTACATAGTTTATCTACCCACTAATGATCAACTGCTAGCAAATAAGGAGCAGTTTATGGCGTTATTAATTACCGATGAATGCATCAATTGTGATGTGTGCGAACCTGCTTGCCCCAACGATGCGATTTATGAGGGCGAGGATATTTACGAGATTAACCCTGATTTATGTACCGAATGTGTGGGGCATTTTGACGAGCCGCAGTGCGTGGAGATTTGTCCCATCGACTGTATCCCAAAAGACCCTAACCACGTAGAGTCTGAAGGTGATTTATTGGCAAAATACAAACGCATCACCGGTAAATAGTAGGTTAATTCATGACAAATCTGTCAGCAGCAACCAGCAATCTCGATCCAGATATTCATTCCTCTTTTGATAATCAGCATCTTTGGCATCCTTATACCAGCTTGCCGCCCAGTTATCCAAGTATCGTTATTGACCACGCGGATGGCGTTTATATTGTCACTGAAGACGGCACACGTCTGATTGATGGGATGTCGTCTTGGTGGGCAAGCGTGCACGGTTATAATCATCCGCAATTGAATGCGGCGATGATTGAACAGTTGGGCAAAATGGCACACGTCATGTTTGGTGGCTTAACCCATCAGCCCGCGATTGACTTGGGCAAAAAGCTGCTATCTATCGTCCCCACCGGACTCGATGCGATATTTTATGCCGATAGCGGTAGCATTGCCGTAGAAGTGGCGCTAAAGATGGCATTGCAATATCAGATTGCTGCCAAGCAGCCAAATAAGCAGCAATTTGCCTCGACTCATTCTGGCTACTATGGCGATACCTGGCATGCGATGAGTATCTGCGATCCCGTTGCAGGCATGCACAGTCTGTATGGTAAGCAATTACCTATGCAGCACTTCGTTCCTGCACCGCCGTTAGGATTTGAGCGTGAGCTAAGCCAAAGCGAGCGTGATGAGTTAAGCGTATTTTTCGCTAAAAACAGCGACAAGCTTGCTGGCTTTATTATCGAGCCGATTATCCAAGGCGCAGGTGGTATGCGCTTTTATAGTCCTGAGTATCTGCAACTATTACGCCAATTGTGTGACGAGCATGACGTAGTGCTGATTGCTGATGAAATCGCCACTGGCTTTGGGCGTAGTGGCAAACTATTTGCGTGTGAGCATGCTGATATCAGCCCTGATATTATGACTGTTGGAAAGGCATTGACTGGCGGCTATATGACTTTTGCTGCCACCCTTTGTACGCGCACCATAGCCGATACCATTAGCCAAAGCGACTATCCAGCATTGATGCATGGGCCAACTTTTATGGGTAATCCACTGGCTTGTGCGGTCGCCTGTGCCTCGATTGATTTGATACTGTCTTACGATATCGAAGCGCGTACGGCAAATATGCAAGCGGTGATGGAGCAGCAGTTCGCACCCGCTGCGCTCTTGAAGGGTGTTGCCGAGGTACGTTGTTTGGGCGCGGTCGCCGTGATTGAGCTAGACGATGCCGTTGATATGCCGACTTTTCAAACCTTGTTGATTAATAATGGCATTTGGGTGCGACCGTTTGGTAAGTTGGTCTATATCATGCCGCCTTATATTATTATGGATGAGGAGCTAGTGACGTTATGCCAAGCGTTGTTAAAAGTGGTGCGCGCTTATTTATCCATGCAAGTCCAAGCGTAAGGTCAAGTTAAGTCATGAGTGTACTATTTATCTCCGGTATCGATACCGATATTGGCAAAACCTATGCCACTGGCATGATTGCCAAAGCACTTATGCAGCAAGGTGTTAACGTTATTAGCCAAAAGTTGGTACAGACAGGCGTCAGTATCAATGCAGATAATGGTGACATGAATATTGCCGACGATATTGTTACCCATCGTCAATTAATGAATATTCCGCTACAGCCCTGCGATATCGACGGCACAACTTGTCCTTATCGTTATGAAAAGCCAGCATCGCCGCATTTGGCAGTAAAACTTGCTAATGATACTCTTAACCCTAGTTTGATTACTAAAGCTACGCAGCGACTACAGTCAGATTATGACGTGGTATTATTGGAAGGCGCAGGCGGATTGTTAGTGCCGATCACAGAGCCGTTATTAACCTTAGATTATATTGCTGAAGTCGGCTATCCGATTATTTTGGTTACTTCTGGTCGCTTGGGCAGTATCAACCATACCTTGCTCAGTTTGGAGGCGATAACAGCGCGTGGTTTAATGGTACATAGCGTCGTTTATAATCATATTCACGATGACACTGTGCATGCTAGTGTGAATACTGATGCTGAAATTGCGAATAGCACGATTGATTTTTTGCAAAATTATCTGGCTCAGAACTATCCAAATACCCATTGGTTACAGCTACCACAGCGAGATAAAAACGAGCCTAATAATAATGAGCTGACGCTGCCGATAAGTTTTATTTAAACGTTTTTATCTAAAGAGCTAAATAATCTAAAAAAATCTCCGACATCAGGATTAATTTTGCTATACTAGCGCGCTTGGTAGACTAGGCAATCGCCGCTGCACACTGGCAACAGATGGCGCAGGGGAGGAAAGTCCGGGCTACATAGGGCAGCGTGCCAGCTAACGGCTGGGCAGGGTAACTTGACGACCAGTGCAGCAGAGAGTAGACCGCCTCGTTCTGCGAGGTAAGGGTGAAAGGGTGCGGTAAGAGCGCACCGCGTGGCTGGCAACAGTTCACGGCATGGTAAACTCCACGCGTAGCAAGACCAAATAGGCATCGGCATGGCGCGGCCCGCGTTCGATGCGGGTAGGTTGCTTGAGCGTACGAGCGATTGTACGCCTAGAGGAATGATTGTCCACGACAGAACCCGGCTTATCGGTTTACCAACTTTTTTTATTGTTCATTTTTATCAGTAGTAATAGTAATAGTAATAGTAATAATTGCCATTAATTTGAATAAAATTCAGTTTTTTTGCAAAAATTGCTAATTAGGGGTTGACGACAACCGCCTCTATCGGTATTATACCGAGCCTTAAATGGCGATGTAGCTCAGCTGGTTAGAGCGCATGACTCATAATCGTGAGGTCAAGAGTTCAAGTCTCTTCATCGCCACCATTTATATGCAGTTGCTCAAATTTAAAAAGGCCAATCATTCTGTGATTGGTTTTTTTTTGCTTAAAATAAATGGATGTAATGCCCGTCTGATAGTCGGTTGAGTAGAGTGTTTAATCATAGCGCGCCTTAATTACTTACCGATTTCTTACTAAATCATAGGCTTATCTGTTTAGACACAGATTAATTCTTGTAACTTATGTCCCTGTTACTTATCATAGGGGCTGTTTTCGGTAAAGTCCTGTAACGCCATGTCTGTACAATTACCTCCTTATCGTCCTATTAAGCATCGTAGTGGCCTGAAAGTCATGGGTGCAGCATTTCATGCGCTACTGATGCGTGAGCTGCAAACGCGCTTCGGTGGTTATCGATTAGGTTATCTATGGGCGCCATTAGAAGTTCTTTTTCAAGTACTTATTTTCTTAGTAATATTTGGTACTATTCGGGAGCGTTTGGTTCCAGGAATGGATTATTCCTTATTTTTAGTAGCTGGGATGGTTCCATTTCGCATGTTTCAGAAGATAGCGACGAGAGCATTAGGGGCTGTTGAGGCTAATAAAGGCTTGTTGATGTATCGTTCAATCAAGCACATCGATGTGATTATTGCGCGTTCATTTTTAGAGCTGGTCATTTATTTCTTTACGTCGATACTGTTGCTGCTTGGCTTGGCCTTTTTCAATATTTATGCCAGTTTAGAAAATTTGCATATTGTGTTGTTTTGCTGGATAACGCTTTTTATATTTAGCTTTGGTGTTGCTCTAATTATGATGGTAGTTGGTCATTATGGCGGTGAGATTAGTAAAGTGATCACTATATTCTTTACGATATTATATTTTGCTTCTGGGATAATTTTTCCGATACATATAGTACCAGAGCCTTATTTTAGCTATTTACTATATAATCCACTTATTCATAACATCGAGTTGATGCGGCATGCATTTGCGCCTAATTATCCAGCCTATCATATTGATATAGGATACTTTTTAAAATGGATGTTTGCGGTGAATTTTTTAGGATTATTGCTTTATAAATATGCTGAGCGAGATATGCTCCGTTCGAAATAAATAGATAATTATATAGATAGTTATCATGTAAGAAATGCGAGTAGCAATAGGTAAAATGATGATTGAAATTAGAAACGTCTCTAAATCATTTATGACCAAGCAAGGTCGGCATTATCTATTTAAAGATTTAAATCTGACCATTGGTGATAAACAAAGTGTCGGCTTACTTGGTCGTAATGGCGCTGGTAAGTCGACCTTGCTACGTATTATCTGTGGACTGGATGAGCCAGACCATGGTGAGATTATTACTGATTCTACGATCTCTTGGCCAGTCGGTGTGGCCGGTGGTTTTCAGGGCAGTTTAACAGGCCGTCAAAACGTGCGTTTTGTGTGTCGTCTATATTCAAGCGGCCCTTACATTGAGGAAAAAATCCGTTTTGTAGAAGAATTCGCTGATATTGGCAATTATTTTGACATGCCGGTGAAAAGCTACTCATCAGGTATGAAAGCGCGCTTAACCTTTGGCCTGAGCTTAGCTTTTGATTTTGATTATTATATGCTTGATGAAGCCGGCGCCGTTGGTGATGCCGCGTTTCGTAAACGTAGTGAAGAGATTTTAGCCGCCCGCCGTGCACAAGCGGGGTTTTTAATAGTGTCGCATAACATTGGTGATATCAAACGTAACTGCGATATTGGTATTGTATTAATGGATCAAACAGCACATGTGTTTGACGATACAACAGAAGCGATTGAGGTTTATGAAAAGCATATCCACAAAGCAAAAAAGTAAAGTAGTCAGCTTCTCGCTATTTATCGGCTTAGTAGTCCTTCCTTGGGTGCTGGTGATTTTCTACGTCATGACCTTTGCTCACCCGCGCTTTATCTCAACTGCTAATGTGGTGGTCAAGCAAGTAAGCGAGTCAAGCGTACCAGCTGGTGGTGGTTTATCGGCCCTATTGGGAGTGAACAGTACCAGTAAGGAAGATGCGACTTATCTAACCGAGTATATTTTATCTAATGATATGGTGAAGCGTCTTGATAATAAATTCAAGTTCCGCGAAGCTTACCATGTCGATGGCTCAGATCCGCTCAATGAGATTGATCCCGATGCCACGCAAGAGGAGTTACTTGAGTACTTCAAAAAGCGTGTTCATATCAATCTAGATGAACAAAGTTATGTACTCTCAGTATCGACGGAAGCTTTTGATTCAAAGTATGCTTTTGAGCTTAATAAAACTATCTTGAGTGAGTCTGAGCAATTCGTAAACCGTATTTCACAAGAAGTGGCCCGCGATCAGTTGGTGTTTGCAGAGACTCAATTAGATGAATCACAAGATCGTTTAAATGATGCTAAAGAGAAGTTATTAACGTATCAGAATACAAACGAGATTTACGATCCACAAGCCAATGCCCAAATTGTTAATCAGCTGATTGGCAGCTTGCAAGGGCAGTTAAGCTCACTACGTACTGAAGAACGGCAACTGCTTAGCTATCTGAATCCCGATGCGCCGCAAGTGGTTTCCGTAAGAAGTCAGATTAAAGCGATCGAGGAGCAAATCACTCAAGAGCAAACCAAGCTGACGTCACCAAGTACCACCAAGTTGAACCGTCAAGCGGTACAGTTTGAGACCATTAAAGCCGATGTTGACTTCGCGACTGAGCTGTATAAATTGTCGTTATCTTCGCTTGAAAAGGCGCGTCTAGAAGCTTTTAAAAAGATGAAGAATTTGATTGTGATCTCAACCCCTTATGAAGCTGAAGAAGCATTATATCCGCGCCGAGCTTATATTATTTGGACATCGTTGGCTTTGCTTTTGATGCTTTATGGATTTGTGCGCCTAGTGATGGCGGTTGTCCGTGATCATCGTAGCTAGTCGTTGTCCGTGATCATCGCAGCCATTTGTCACAAACCAGATATTAGTAATGATCGATAGATCAGCAAAGGAATACCACTCATGAATATGAAACCACGTCCTATCGTGACAGTGATACAAGCGATAAGTTTGGCAATGGCAGCAACCAGTGTTCCAGCGCTAGCAGCAGGCAGTTATGCCGATCAAATGGCAGGTTCGAGCTTTGGTACGTCTGCCAACAGCAGGGGTCAAGATCAAAATCGCAACAATATTAATGTCTCAACGCAAGCCTTTGCTGGTGGTGTACAAGGGCAGGGCACTACTCAAGAAGCGGTAGATGCGGCAAGCTTACCTAGCCAGTCTGTTATTAACACCACACGACCTTATCAAGACATCGATACTCAAGACTTGATGTTCGGTGAGCAGCTATTTCGCGGCGCATTTTCCACGACTTCTGGCTCCACTTTTAACGACAGCTATTCGATTAACCCTGGTGATAATGTACAAGTACGGATGTGGGGAGCTTATCAATATGCCGCCACTATGACGGTTGATCCACAAGGCAATATCTTTTTGCCTAATATCGGTCCGGTTCGCGTTTCTGGCGTCCAAAATGGCAATCTGCAGAATGTAGTCAAGAGCGCGGTCAATCGTATTTATCGCTCGAACGTTGGCGTCTATGCATCCTTAGAGCAAGCGCAACCGGTTAAAGTATTCGTCACTGGATTTGTCAAGCAGCCTGGTTATTATGGTGGACTGGCAGCAGACTCCGTATTGTCTTATTTGGATAGAGCGGGCGGTGTTGATCCAACACGCGGTAGCTACATTGATATTCAGATAAAACGCAATGGTCAGATGTTACAGCAGGTCAATCTATATGATTTTTTATTAGCGGGTAAACTGCAGTCTTTCGCCTTCCGTGATGGCGATGTCATCACCGTTGCTCCGCAGAAAAAGACGTTTGTCGTTGGTGGTGAGGTCCAGAACGAATATACCTTTGAATTTGATGTTAATGACTTAACTATCGGTGATGTTTTACAAGTGGCCAGCCCAGAGGCGAACGCTACCAACGTTAGCATTACCCGCAGTGCAGGACGTGCGCAAACCGCCGAGTACTATTCACTGGCGGAAGCGCAAAGCGTTCCTGTTTATAATGGTGATGAGATGGTAGTCACCTCCGATCGCTATGCTGGTACAATCGCGGTGCAAGTTAAAGGCGCGCATACCGGTAATGGCGCGATGATAGTGAAGGACGGTGCGCGTCTCAAAGACATCGTTCCACAGTTGCAGCCGAGTCCATTAGCGAAGCTCTCGCATCTGACCATTTATCGTGAGTCCGTTGCTGAGCAACAAAAACGCATGATTAATGAGTCACTTGATCGTTTAGAAGAGTTGACGCTTGCCACGCAATCGACCACTCGTGAAGAGGCGGCACTACGTCAAGATGATGCCACTTTGGTTAAGCAATTTGTCGCCAAAGCACGTAACGTGAAGACAACGGGTCAAATCGTCGTCGTGCCGAATTCGTGGCAGGATATTATTTTGCAGCAAGGCGATATCATTGAGATACCTGCGCAAACCTCAGTCATTACGGTGAATGGTCAAGTACGAGCACAAGGTGCACTTACCTTTAACCCAGACTATACCGTTGGTGATTATGTTGCCAATTCAGGCGGTTTCTCTGATAATGCTGACGTTAAAGAAATCTTAGTCATTCATCAAAATGGAGCCAGTGAAGTGGTCAATACCGCCTACCGTATCCAGCAAGGTGATGAGATTATGGTATTACCAAAAGTCAAAACCAAGCGCGTAGAAATCACCCGTGGCTTGTCGCAGATTGTCTATCAATTGGCAATCGCAGCTAAAGTTGTCCTCGATTTATAACTGTTATTTAATAGCGACATAAAACATCATCTGTATAGATTGATGCAAAAGTAATGGATAAAGGGGGCAAAGATGGCAAAAAGTGTTCAAGGTGACGGTAAAATACCAGTAGTATCGCCCTATGATAATGCACTATTTTTGCCATCAGTCCCGCGTACCTCACCAAAACAACTGGCGGTCATTGGTAAAGGGATGCGTCGTAACAATGTGCTGCTATCTCAGGTTTTGCAAGCAGATATTCAGCGCTGGTATCCCTGGTCAGGATTACAACGTCGTCTCATTAATCATAAAAACCTGTTGTTACCATTATCTAAATTACCGCTATCTGACTTTGTTCAACAGCAATTTTCTTGTTTATCAAAACAGCAACCCGATGCTTTTATCGGTTGGGGGCATAAAAAAAGTTATCAAAGAGCCAGTAAGTTTGCTACGCGGCAAAATCTGGCCACATTGAGTGTTGAAGATGGTTTTCTACGTTCATTAGATTCAGGTATTGGTAGCCGTCATGGTGTAAGCGTCGTCGTCGATGATATCGGCATCTACTTTGATTTGGCACAAAGCTCACGCCTTGAGCAACTGATTATTGAGCGCACTAAAAGCATCGCCAAACCTGAAGAGCGTTCTCTAAACAAAAAACATGCTCAACGACTGATGGCGCGTATTTGTGATGAAAAGCTTAGTAAATATAACGCAGTAATGGATTGCCCGTCGTTAGATAAATTGGTTAATCAGGGCAATGTTAATACCGAAAAAAAACCGCTAAAATCACACATTTTATTGATTGATCAGGTCGCAGGTGATGCCTCTATTACAGGCGCTGGTGCTGAAAAACGTCAGTTTAAGCGGATGTTAAAAGCCGCTTGCCGCAATCATCCTAATGCTCATATTTGGATAAAAGCACATCCTGCATCAAAATCAGGATATCTGACCAGTCTAAAACTACCCAAGAACGTCCGTCTCTTAACCCAAGCACTCAACCCCATCGTGTTGCTAGCGCAAGTCGAGCATGTTTATACGGTTAGCTCGCATATGGGCTTTGAAGCCTTGATGCTCGGTAAAAAAGTACATTGTTTCGGGGTCAATTGGTATAGTGGCTGGGGGCTTACTGACGACAGCGGGGCGCCACAACGCTTACTAAAAACGGTTGAGAAACGCCGTCAAGCATCTGCTAATACATTTTTACAGGCCAGAGAAACAACAAACCAAGCGTTATTTCCTAGCGTTTTGGATAGTAAGGTTAAGACTACGTTAGAGGCGTTGTTTTATAGTGCTTATCTGGATTATAGCTGCTATGTGGATCCAGCCACCAAGCAGGCTTGTGATATTGACACGGCGATTGAGTGGTTGGTTACTAATCGATACTGGCAAGCGCGCCTTGAGCATCATTTAACGGTATACGAGTTTAGCCGCTGGAAACTGCCATTCGTTAAAGCCTTTGTAGACTTTCCACGTACGACATTATTTATCAAACCTAAGCCACGGCTAAAAAACTTGCTACACCCCGATCATTTTCGGGCCAATTATCAGCAGCCCTTATTAGTCTGGGGTTTGACCAAGCGTCAGCAAGTACAACAGAAATTACAGAATAAACGTGGTGAGCAACGCTCAGATATCCCAGCTATCTACTGTATGGAAGACGGCTTTATTCGCTCAAATGGTTTGGGTGCGACGTTATTAGCGCCATTGTCGGTGGTGATCGACAAGCAAGGTATTTATTATGATGCCACCCAGCCCTCAGGTTTAGAAACGCTACTGCGTCAGTGTGAGTCATTGACGCCATCTCAAAGCGCACGAGTGCAGATACTGCAAGATAAACTGCTTACTCAGCGGGTCAGTAAATACAATGTCGGGGCCAATGTCGACAGCAAACATACCTCTTGGATGCAAGAAGCAAAGGCATCTGGCAAACACCGTATTCTAATTATTGGTCAAGTAGAAGATGATTTATCGGTGCAGTACTGTGGTTCGACGATTAAGACCAATAGTGGCTTGATTGAGCGTGTATGCCAAGATAATCCTGATGCTTATCTAATTTATAAACCGCACCCTGATGTTGAAGCAGGATTAAGGGCGGGTAAAGTCGCAGCCGCAGGATTACGTCAGGTACAAGCGGTCGCTTATGATACCGCGATGCCTGATTGTTTAGAATGCGTCGATGCAGTACATACGATCAGTTCATTGACAGGCTTTGAAGCATTGCTCCGTGGTCTAAAAGTGACGTGTTATGGTTTGCCGTTTTATGCAGGTTGGGGCTTAACAACGGATATTGATAAGCAGTTATCACCAAAATCTGATTATCTAAAGAGACGTAAGCGAGAAACAACATTGACGCTTGAGCAATTACTGCATTGCGCGCTTATCCGCTATCCGTTATATCGTTTGCCTACTGGTTATGGACTGGCACAAGTAGAGCAAGTCATTGATTATTTATATCCGCCTGAAAACTCATTCTCTCTCAGAAATACTAAAAATGGCGAGGCTTCATCTGAAATATCTAGCAATACCAATAACTTAATTAAGCCTTCAGTATCAGCCTTATCAAATTTACCCACGCAGTTTAAACGCCAAGTGACTACTCGTTTTATGCAACAGCGTCATCGGTGGCAGCAGCGTCTACGCAAACGATCTCGTTGATTTTACCTAAATTTCCCCGTAACTTATTCTAGAGCCATAGCGAAAATCCATTGCGACAAGCAGGGGGTTTTTCGGTATAATTACTGGTAATATCCGTATATTCACGCGGTTTAATAACCTCGCGTATCTCTAGCTCATATCTTTCAATTAATGGTAATTTAATACTATGGCAGCTTCGATGTCTCACCTGCTCACTCATCGACACGTCTTGCTATTACAAGGAAAGATGGGCGGATTCTTTAACCGTTTTTCGACATTTTTACAAACTCAGGATATTAAAGTTAGTAAGATTAACTTTAATGCGGGCGATGCGTTTTTTTATCACCAAGATAATACCTATGCCTATACGGGCACGTTGGCACAGTTCACTGCTTGGTTGCAGGTTTTTATCAAAGAACAAGGTATCGATGCTATTGTTTGCTTCGGTGATTGTCGTCCGCACCACACCCAAGCTGCGTGTGTCAGCGAGGCGTTAGAGACGTCTTTCTTTGTCTTTGAAGAAGGCTACTTACGCCCTGACTATATTACCTTACAGCAATATGGCATTAATGGTTATTCACGCTTAAATACAGCGGATATCAAAGCACTTAAAAAAGCCAACGATAAACCCTTATATACACACAATAGATTCTATCGTTTGAGTATCGCTGCTATTGTTTATTATATTATCGCTTGGCTTTATAAAAGTCGCTATCCACACTATTCTCATTACCGAGGTATGACCGCGTGGCAAGAGGCAATCGCTTGGCTAAAAGCGCCATGGCGCAAGCTGCGTGGTTATTTACCCGATATGCGGTTGCAACACCGGCTGACCAAACAAGAGAGCGACAATTACTTTTTGATTAGCCTACAAGTGCACAATGACTCACAGATTACGCATCATAGTGATTACCGTGACGTGGTGCAGTTTATTGATGAGTCTATCGCCAGCTTTGCCAGTTATGCCGAGCAAAAGCAGTTGCTAGTATTTAAGCATCATCCGCTAGATCGTGGTCATCGAGACTATCGTGAGCTGGTATCTAGTTTGGCGGCGCGCTATCAAGTGTCGGAGCGTGTTTTTTATGGTTGTGACATGCACCTGCCAACCCTAATGAAGCATAGTATTGGGATGGTAACGATAAATAGCACGACAGGGCTGCAGTCGGTCTATCATAAAAAACCAACCAAGGTCATGGGTCGCGCGATTTACGATACGCCGAAGCTGACCGATCAAAAGTCGCTCAACGATTTTTGGCAACAGCCTAAAGCCCCAGACAATGAATTTTATCTGCGCTTTCGTGAGTATTTGATAGAACAAACCCAGTTAAATGGTTCTTTTTATGGTCGGTCGCCGTGGATATATAAATATCTGAATCAAGTAGAAGACCAGCGTATAGAGGTTGAGCTTTCTGAAACCAATACACCTCAGTAATATATCTGTCATTAGTTTTGAGTATGACTAGAGTGTTACTATCGGTATTTTTAAAATGAGGACGAGCCCTAGAACTTTCATAATGGGCTCGTTTTTTTATCTATACGGTTTATCCGCTGGTAATTTCGCCTATAAATCATTTCTCTATTACTAAAATCGCCTTACTTTATAGTGGAAAACTGCTAGAATACTCCTTCATACCTGCGCGCAAGAGTTTGTATCCTAAGCGATTGACTCGAGACGATACTGTTAATCAATAATCTGATTTTAACCGTCTTCTTTTCAACGCTGGTCACTGATTTTATTGCGTGTGCCTGACAGTATTCTTTTTATTATTATTCTATCACCTTTAATTTAGTAGGCGCTTTGTGACTGCATTAGCCAATATTCGTAACTTTTCAATCATTGCCCACATTGATCATGGCAAGTCGACGCTTGCGGATCGTTTTATTCAGATGTGCGGTGCCTTGCAAGATCGCGAGATGCAGGCGCAAGTACTCGACTCCATGGATATCGAGCGTGAGCGCGGTATCACGATTAAAGCACAATCGGTCACCTTGTTTTATGACCATCCAAATGGTGAGCGTTATCAGCTTAACTTTATTGATACGCCTGGTCACGTCGATTTCTCTTATGAAGTTTCACGTTCGCTCGCTGCTTGCGAAGGTGCGCTTTTGGTCGTTGATGCAGCACAAGGGGTTGAGGCGCAGTCAGTGGCCAACTGCTATACCGCCGTTGACCTAGGCTTAGAAGTGATGGCGGTACTGAATAAGATTGATTTGCCGCAAGTTGAGCCTGAGCGTGTGATTCAAGAGATTGAAGACATTATCGGTATTGAAGCGATTGACGCGCCGCGTGTCTCAGCAAAATCAGGGCTGGGCGTCGATAAGCTGTTAGAGGCCTTGGTTGAAGTTATCCCAGCGCCAACAGGTGATCGTGATGCGCCGCTCCAAGCGCTCATCATTGACTCGTGGTTTGACAGTTATTTAGGGGTGGTTTCCTTAGTGCGCGTCCGTGAAGGGACGGTCAAAAAAGGCGATAAGATTTATATCAAATCGACCAAAGAGTCTCATCCAGTCACTTCTATTGGCGTGTTCACACCTAAGCCGTTAGATACAGGTATTCTAGAGGCGGGTGAGGTTGGCTTTATTATTGCCGGTATTAAAGATATTGCTGGCGCGCCAGTTGGTGATACGATTACGCTTGCCAAAACACCTGATGTTGATCGTATTCCTGGTTTTAAGCAAATTACCCCGCAGGTTTATTCGGGTATGTTCCCCGTTGACGCCAATGATTTTGAAAAATTCCGTGAAGCGCTGCAAAAGTTACAGATTAACGATGCTTCGTTATTCTTTGAGCCCGATACCTCTGATGCGCTAGGATTTGGTTTCCGTTGTGGGTTCTTAGGAATGCTGCACATGGAGATTATCCAAGAGCGTTTAGAGCGCGAATATGATTTGGATTTAATCACCACGGCGCCCTCGGTCATCTATGAGATTGAAAAGAAAGATGGCGAAGTGATTTATGTGGATAACCCATCAAGATTGCCTGAGCCTAACAATATCGAAGAATTCCGCGAGCCGATTGCTCGCTGCCAGATTTTGGTGCCACAAGACTACTTGGGTAACGTGATGACGCTATGTATCGAGCGTCGCGGTGTACAGGTTGATATGCGCTTTATGGGCAAGCAAGTGCAGCTGATATTTGATATTCCGATGGGTGAGGTGGTCATGGATTTCTTTGACCGTCTAAAGTCGGTGTCTCGCGGATTTGCCTCACTGGATTATAACTTTGAGCGTTATCAAGCTGATAAATTGGTCAAGGTAGACGTGCTGATTAATGGTGACAAAGTTGATGCGTTAGCGATGATCGTGCACCAAGACCAAGCGCGTTATCGTGGTAATCAGCTAGTGATCAAGATGAAAGAATTGATTCCGCGTCAGATGTTTGACGTGGCGATTCAGGCGGCAATTGGCAGTCAAATTATTGGCCGCAGCACAGTGAAAGCCATGCGTAAAGATGTACTGGCCAAATGTTATGGTGGTGACGTCTCACGTAAGAAAAAACTATTGTCTAAGCAAAAAGCGGGCAAGAAACGTATGAAGCAAGTGGGTAACGTAGAAATCCCTCAAGAGGCGTTCTTAGCCGTGTTACAAGTTGATAGCTAATAGCACAATCTCTCTTATTTGATTTTGCATATAATACGTCAAATGTAGTTGGTCTTATCATTCAAGTAATGAGATGAGCCGCTCGTTAATAGGCAATTTGGTATGGATTTTGATTTCAATTTAATTTTAGTGCCGTTGACCATAGGTTTGGGTATTGTTTGGTTATTAGATAAGTTAACGCTCAAACAGCGTCAAACCCGTGGGCGCGGTAAAGAAAGCTTGTTGGTACGCTGGGCTTACGATTTTTTTCCTGTATTGGCAGTGGTATTGATAGTGCGCTCGTTTTTGATTGAGCCTTTTAATATTCCCTCATCCTCTATGGTGCCGACTTTATATACAGGCGATTTTATCGCAGTGAATAAATACGCCTACGGAGTGCGACTACCGCTGACTTACAATAAAGTGTTGGATACGGGTGAGCCTGACCACGGTGATGTAGCCGTGTTCCGTTACCCTGAAAATCCTAGCATTTATTATATCAAGCGCGTTATCGGTTTGCCTGGTGATACTGTTAGCTATGACCAAGGGGTACTTGCAGTCAATGATGTTGCCGTTGACACTAAAGCTATCGATTTTGCGGCAAATGCTGAGTTGACTTCGCAGCTGTATCTACCGGGGCAAGTTGGTCCAGGACAAGTATTAACAGAAGAAAGTGCCGCGGCGATGGGTGAGCAAGAGGAAGGTGAGGCGCAGTATTTTCAAGAAACTCAAGGTGAGAATAAACACCTTGTTCGCTACTTAAATGGCATGAACAGCTCGCAATACGCGCCATTTTTGCAGCAGCAATCACCAGAAGTGGTTAGCTCAGAAGGTACTGAATGGCGTATCGATGTGCCAGAAGGTCAGTATTTTGTGATGGGTGATAACCGTGATCGTAGTGCTGATGGCAGGTTTTGGGGTTTTGTACCTGATGAAAACCTAGCGGGTAAGGCGGTTTATATCTGGATGCATAAGCCACCAGGGCTTAATTTACCGAGCTTCAAGCGCAATGGTAGTATTGATTAATGGCATAAGTGATTAATGTTATAAGTGATTGAGATTGTAAAAGATAAATTTATGAGTGCTCTATTGGTTGGTTTATCGATAATAGTTTTGTGCTAGTATTATTGCTATCTAATAAATGACTACCCAGCAGCTAGATATTTATTAAAACAGCTATCTGTTAAAAAATATCTAGCAAAATAGCAATTTACCCGTAGAGGAACATCATAATGCAGCACCTATCTGGATTGTCTACGCAGCGCGGTGCTAGTGTGACGAGCATTGTGTTAATCATTATCGCTTTGGGCATTGCTGCCAAACTGGTGGTCGCGATTGTACCCGCTCAGATTGGTGATTATCAATTGACTAAAACGTTAAGCGCACAGCTTCAAGAATCGAACAATAATAAAGAGACTGCAAAGCAATTCGTTGAGCGTGTCAACAGACAGCTATCTATTAATGCTGATTATGATACTCAGGCAGAGGACGTATTTACATTTACTGATAAAAAAACAGGACAGCTGGCTATTTATAAAGAATACGCAGTGACCAAGAATTTTTTTAATAATGTTGATATCATTAATCGCTTCGAAGGGGCGATTGATATGGACACGATAGATTAGCTTAAGAGTCTATTAAAGCACTCATAAAACAGCTTTAAAATTTGAATTTTTCTATAAAACCAATTGATGAATATGGTTATTAACGACTATAGTCTGTTTAAAGTAATTTGGATACAAAGAAGGCGAGTGCAAGCACTACAAATAGTAGACTGAGTGAGCCTGACGCCGTATTCGATTTTATATGGAATTGACGATATTAACCAAATCAGTAAAACAGAAGGGATAACCATAAGCCACGCATGAAACCAACTTCGCAGAACGCCCAAGCGCTTCCTACTACCCCAAAAAACAGCATGTCTGGCGACACGCTTGTTGTTAGCTCAGAGTTTATTCAGCGGTTAGCTATTTTGACGCGTAAGTTAGGCTATGTGTTTAATAACTTAAGCTTGCCAAAGCTGGCACTCACTCATCGCTCGTTTGATAGCAAAAAAAACTACGAGCGTCTAGAGTTTTTAGGGGATGCATTATTGGGGATGATTGTCGGTGAGGCACTATACCATCGTTATCCTACCCAAAATGAAGGCCGCTTGACTCGGATGCGGGCAACTTTGGTCAGGCAAGAGTCGTTGGTTATCATTGCCCAAAACTTAGAGCTTTCTAATCATCTTATCTTAGGGATAGGTGAGCGCAAGAGCGGTGGTCGTAATCGTGCGTCTATATTGGCGGATGCGGTAGAGTCTCTGATTGGCGCTATCTATTTAGACAGCCAAGATATGGACATTACTCGCGATTGCGTTCTCTCTTGGTATGGCAGTTTGATTGATAACGTCAATGATCAAAAAGCTCTAAAAGATGCCAAGAGTCGCTTGCAAGAATGGCTACAGTCTAAGCAGTTTGACTTGCCTCATTATGAGCTGATGGAAACCCGAGGTAACGCCCCGCATCAAATCTTTGTTGTACGTTGTCATGTTAATATCAATAACTGTGCTGATATTACTGAATCTGGCGAAAGCCGCCGTATCGCTGAACAAAAAGCCGCTGAGCTGATGATCAATCAATTGCATAAACTCCCAAATTCAGCTAAAAAGCGCACATAACGGATATGTAGCTAGGCGCAAAACATGATTCTAGTCTGACAACCTATTTTAAGACCTCAATATTTTCCAGCCAATAACGGTGCCGATTTTTTAGTGTTGATACAATCAATGCCTTATTAATCACCGTTTGACTGGTTATAAACCCTACAGGATTACCCTATGAGCAATCGTACTGATTTGCCATCCAATAATGAAGATAATGCCGACGATATGACCGAAAACACAGAATTGAATCCAAACCAAGGTAATAAAGATACCACTAATGATGATATAACGCATTCAGAAGATATTACATCAGAAAACGATACGGCCATTGAAGATTTTTTTGCCCCTAGTAGCCATGGGCATGTTGCTGATGATTTTAAGGCAGGTTATGTGGCCATCGTTGGGCGTCCAAACGTCGGCAAATCAACCTTGATGAATCACTTATTGGGTCAAAAACTATCTATCACTTCACGTAAGCCACAAACCACTCGCCATCGTATTCATGGTATTTTATCAAACCATGAAATGCAGGCTGTGTTTGTAGATACTCCAGGTATTCACCGTAATGAAGTGCGTGCTATCAATGAGCGCATGAACAAAGCCGCAGTATCTGCCTTAGTAGATGTTGATTTGGTATTATTCGTCGTTGACTCAGATCAGTGGCGTGACGATGATTTGTTGACCCTGCAGAAACTCGGCGAGACAAATTTGACCGTGGTATTGGTCATTAATAAAGCGGATACTTTAAAAGATAAGGGCAGCGTGTTGCCGCTTATTGAAACCTTTAGTGATAGTTTCGATTTTGCTGATATTGTACCTGTCTCCGCATTAAAAAGTCAGAACCTAGACCGTCTACAAGAAGTGATTGCCTCACATCTACCAGTTGCCGCACCTATCTATGATACTGAGCAAATCACCGACCGCTCAGAGCGTTTCTTAGCCAGCGAAATTATCCGTGAAAAAATCATGCGTAGCGCAGGCGATGAAGTACCGTATGATTTAACGGTACAGATTGACGAGTTCAAAGATGAGCCTGCGCATACCGATCCAAAAACAGGTCGTCCACGTAAGGCTTGTACCTTTATTGATGCCACTATTTATGTCGAGCGTAGTGGCCAAAAAGCCATTGTTATCGGTGATAAAGGTCAACGTATCAAGCAAGTTGGTATGGATGCTCGTAAAGATATGGAGCAGCTCTTTGATAAAAAAATCATGCTGACACTATGGGTAAAAGTGAAGCGCGGTTGGTCTGATGACGAGCGTGCGTTAACCAGTTTAGGGTATTAATCGCAAAGTAGCGCTTTAATCACTTTTTTATGTGCTCGATACTGATGCTTAATGTTGAGGTAATAACACATGCGTAATGAAGCGTTAGTCGGTTATCTATTGCATCAGCGCCCCTATCAAGAAAAGCGCGCCTTATATTATCTTTTTTCTCAGCAACATGGGGTGATACACGGTATTGGGAAAAAAGGCGCGCCCTTATTTATGCCATTGCAACTCTTCGCCACTGGTAAACGTGATTTAAAGACTTTTAGTCAAATTAATATTGCCTCACAAAATATTATTGAGACAGGCGCCGCAAAAGACGCTGCTACTTTGCTACAGCCAGTGCCTTATCTAGAGTCAGCTCCTTACGAAAACATCACGGGCCAACATCAATACTCGGCATTGTATTTAAATGAAATACTGTGGCGTCTCCTACCTACTGAAGACCCGATGCCAGTATTGTGGCAGCATTATAAAGAAAGTCTGATTCAGCTTAGACAGCCTTTAAGCGCCAATCAATTGCGTCTGTGTTTGCGCCAGTTTGAACAGCACTTATTTAGCGAGTTGGGTTTTACCTTAGCGCTAGCTCATGACAGTATGCAGGATGGCATTGAAGCTGATTGTGTGTATCGTTTTTTACCTGATGTGGGTTTGGTTGCTGTCTCTATGCCTACTTCTCAGAATAATATGCCGTCTGAGCATGTAGAAAGTGCTACTGGACAAAGCCTTTTTGTAGGTGCGGATATTATTGAGATGGCAAAATTGGGTATTGCTGAAACCACACTGAATAATTGGTCAAGGATTCATCGGCAGCTGATAGACCATCTACTTGATTATCAACCATTACAAAGTCGTCTGTTATGGCAGCAGCAACAGCGCTATCAATAATAGAATTGTTATTTGCTAATAGCTTCACTATAGTTGAGCTACTTCAAAAAAGACAAATTATAGTTATAGTTGATTCACTTTTAAAAGAATATAGTGCTGCTGGGATGCTTGTTTTTAAATATAGGTTTTGTTATCAAAAGGATTTATTATGACCACCTCTTCATTCGCTTCATCTAAAAATACTTCTCAAACCCCTTTGTTAGGCGTGAATATTGATCACGTGGCAACTTTACGTCAAGCACGTGGGGTGATTTATCCCAGTCCGTTAGAGGCCGCTTTATTGTGCGAGCGTGCAGGTGCCGATGGTATCACTATCCATTTGCGTGAGGACCGTCGTCATATTCAAGACTCAGATGTCTATGAGATAGCAGGGCAGTTGACGACTAGAATGAATCTAGAGATGGCAGCGACGACTGAGATGCTAGTGATTGCCTGCGAAGTTAAACCATTTTGGGTATGTTTAGTCCCCGAAAAACGCGCAGAGCTAACGACAGAAGGTGGGCTTGATGTCGCAGGACAAGTTGCTTGGCTGACCGATTATATTAGCAAGTTACAGGCTGCAGGCATTAAGGTCTCTTTATTTATTGATCCAGAAGACAAGCAGGTTTCTGCGGCCATAGATTGCGGTGCTGATGCCATTGAACTGCATACGGGTGCTTACGCTGAAGCAGGTTTAGCGGACAATAGAGCGGCACAAGGTGCCGAGCTAAAACGCATCAAACATGCGATTGCTACTGCGCAACGTACCAATAGCGAACTTTTGATTAATGCAGGACATGGCTTAACCCGTGATAATGTCAATGCTATTGCACAGATTGAAGGCATTTATGAGTTAAACATTGGCCACGCACTCATTGCCGATGCTGTATTCGTAGGGTTAGAGCAGGCGGTTATTATGATGAAAGAAGCGATGCACAAAAAACCTTAAGCTATGTTTTATACATTCTATACAGCCCCTAAATTAAGATACATTTTCTTTGACGCGTGACGGGTATTAATTTTTCTTGCTTGCGGTGTCTACGCTGACAGAGGCTGCAAAAAATTAATACCAGTCGCACGGTATCTTTTTTACATCGAACTGACGATATTTTAAGCATTCGGGCAGGCCTTATTACTCGTCGCATTATTTATTACACTCGGTAGGGTGGTCTTCATTAAGTTTCTGTTTAATAATGCCTGTCTGGTTGAATGAGATTTGATACATGGCTTGACTATAAGTAGCGATCGGGCAGTATTTGATATGGCCAAAATGCCCTCGAGGTGTGCCACTATTACCCCAAAACTTAGTGTAATGACGCTCGTTTCCTACTCGCAATTTCAGCTTGCCGTATTTTAAGTTTAAAGTTTGCTGGCTCAGCAAAAAATCTACCTGAGCATCAAAGTGATTATTACCATTACTGTCTATAAATAATAAAAGTATTTTATCACTGTCTCTATCGCAACGACCAGCAGCATTAGATAGACAAACCAACACGTTTTGGCGTCTAATAAGACTTTCTGCTTTTGCTAAACGTAGAGCGCTTTCTAGTTGGTTTTTGATGCGCTTAGCTTCCATACTTGCTAACTGATTTAGAATTGCCGGAGTAGCGATACTTGCTATGATGGCCAATACAGCGACAGTAACTATGAGTTCAACCAACGTAAAACCTTGTCTGCCTCTATGCCCAAGAGTCCTTATCTGTATTCTTTTTTCTTTCCTAGAGTTAGGTGTCCTAAGCCATTGGAAGTAGAACCAAAAACCATAAACACTCGATCTACTACTGTTCGCGAACTCATTCCTAACCAAAGTTAGGGTGAATAAAGAAAATTTAGATAGCCTTTCATAACTTAACAATATCTTATAAAGAAGTGTCATGAGGTCTTATTGCCTATGATGAGTAAGTTGGCTAGCGACAGATAAATTGTAACAACAGTTATCTTTGTAATGTATGAAATAATGTTGACTGATACAATATAAACAGAATATATGTCTACTGTCAAAAAATGTTTCAATTAGTGAATGACAGGTTTTAGTAATAGAGAAAAATGTCTAAATGTATTAAAATATGTCCAGACAGTAGGTATTGCTCGGCTGACTATCTATTGTGAACTGACATACAAAAGATAAAAATCGTAAGGTGTGTTAGTTCTAGGTAACTTAAGCGGATTATTGTGTTTTAGTTACGACAGTATCGTGTAATAATGTGTAGCTCGTTAACGAAAAAAGTTGTAAACTGAATTGATAATCGCTAAGCTACTCCTTAATTGGTTTTGCTTTGTCACTTACAAATTCGTAAAAGATGTCTATTTTAGAACATCTTGAGAAGCGGTTTTGCTTAATGCATCACTAAAATTATCCTTTGGAGGAAGTCCATGAAATTGAATAAAATTGCTCTAGCTATTGTTGCTGTAGCGGCTGCACCTTTAGCAGCTAATGCTGGTGTAACTATCAGCCCATTATTACTAGGTTATCATTACACTGGTGAAGCTCATGATGATCAACGTGATCTTCTTGCTACTGGTAAAAACCTTTATGAAAACGCCAATGGCGATGTTATCGGTGATGGTACTCGTGGTAACAACAATGGTGGCGTAGCCAAAGAAAGTAGCCTATATACTGGTGCTGCATTAGGTATCGAGCTAACTCCTTCTACTCAGTTTCAAGTAGAGTACGGTGTATCTAGCGCGAATGGCGAAGCTTCTGAAGATTCTGCTGATGCAGGCGTTAACCGCTTTGACGTCGAACAAACCATGATTTCTGGTAACTTCTTGATCGGTACGGAAGAATTCACTGGTTATACTGATAACGCATTCAAACCATATGTATTGGTTGGTGCTGGTCAGTCTAAAATCAAAGTAGAGAACCAAGAATCATATAAAACCACGGGTGCGTTACAAGGCATTCCAGCTGGTACTGAAATAGCTGCTGGTACTGAAGTATCAGAAACAACCGATACTATCGGTAACCTAGGTTTAGGTGCTATGTATCGCATCAACGACGCGCTAAGCCTACGTGGTGAAGCTCGTGCGATTCATAACTTCGATAACAACTGGTGGGAAGGCATGGCGTTGGCCGGCCTAGAAGTTGTACTTGGTGGTCATTTAGCGCCTACGGTAGCTGTACCACCAGTTGCAGAGCCAATGGTTGATGATACGCCAGTAGTGGTTGTGGAATCTGATCTTGATTCTGACGGTGATGGCGTACCTGATAGCATCGATGCATGCCCAGGCACTCCTATGAACGTTGTAGTTGATGAGCGCGGTTGCCCAGTACCAGTAGATATTACTGATGAGCTGAAAATGGAACTACGTGTATTCTTTGATAACGATAAATCAGCTATCAAAAACCAATACAAACCAGAAATCGCTAAAGTAGCAGAGAAGATGCGTGAGTATCCAAACTCTACAGCACGTGTAGAAGGTCATGCTTCTAAAACTGGTCCTTCAGCACGTTATAACCAACGCCTATCTGAAGCTCGTGCCGTTGCTGTTAAATCTATGCTAACTAATGAATTCGGTATCGCTCCAAACCGTCTATCAACTGTTGGTTATGGTTATGACAACCCAATCGCGCCAAACGATACTGAAGAAGGTCGCGCTATGAACCGTCGTGTTTATGCCATCATCACTGGTGACAAAACAATGACTGTTGAACAAACTAAAGATATGGTTGTTGAGTAAATAACCGCTCATTAGTTATAATTTTAAATATATAGTTACAAAAAAAGCTGCCCATTGGGTGGCTTTTTTTTATTTATGTATTGAGAAAGGTGAGTTATTGCATAAATTTATCAAGCAATAATGTTATACTAGCTGCCCAAACATTCTGTAAATTGACAGAATGTACATTAGCATAGCTATCTGTATGATGAATTTATCAGCGTAGATGTTTGATTATACTGAAAATAATTAAACGACAGCACCTATTGTGTAGTCGCCTAAAAGTAAGTATTTAATATCTACCTGATTGAAGATAAAAGTTTATCCAGCGGTGCTTAATGCTACTGCATTTTCTTAAGACGAAACGAGCATTTTATATGGCGAACGATATCAAACACCTGCGTAACATTGCAATTATTGCCCACGTTGACCACGGTAAAACAACTTTGGTTGATAAATTATTACATCAATCTGGTACTTTTGACGACCGTGCAAACATTGCTGAACGTGCGATGGATTCAGGTGATATTGAGCAAGAGCGTGGTATTACTATTTTGGCTAAAAACACAGCCATCCGCTGGACAGATACTACTGACGAAACTGAATACCGTATCAACATTGTCGACACTCCAGGTCACGCCGACTTTGGTGGTGAGGTTGAACGTGTTATGTCAATGGTTGACTGCGTACTACTAGTAGTAGACGGTGTTGATGGTCCAATGCCTCAAACTCGTTTCGTGACTCAGAAAGCGTTCGAGCAAGGTCTAAAGCCGATTGTTGTTATTAACAAAATTGACCGTCCAGGTTCACGCCCTGATTGGGTAATGGATCAAATCTTTGATCTGTTTGACAATCTAGGTGCAACCGACGAGCAACTAGATTTCCCCGTTGTTTATGCCTCAGCATTGAACGGCATTGCAGGTTTAGAAGCTGATAATTTAGCGGATGATATGACACCGCTTTTCAAAACTATCGTTGATGTGGTTCAGCCTCCGCAAGTTGATGCTGATGCTCCATTCCGTATGCAAATCTCTAGCCTTGACTACAATAGCTTTGTGGGCGTGATTGGTATCGGTCGTATCCAGCGTGGTAAAGTTAAAACCAATACTCAAGTGACGGTCGTTGATAAGAACGGCAATACTCGTAATGGTCGTATTTTAAAAATTATGGGCTATCACGGTTTAGATCGTATCGACGTAGAGGATGCACAAGCAGGTGATATCATCTGTATTACTGGTATTGATTCTCTTAATATCTCTGATACTATTTGTGATCCCAATCATGTTGAAGCATTGCCAGCGCTAACGGTTGATGAACCAACAGTATCTATGAACTTTCAAGTGAATAACTCACCTTTTGCTGGTCGTGATGGTAAGTTTGTGACCTCGCGTAACATTCGTGAGCGTCTTGAGCGTGAATTGATTCACAACGTGGCATTACGTGTAGAAGACACTGAGTCTCCAGATAAATTTAAAGTATCGGGTCGTGGTGAGCTTCATCTATCTGTACTTATCGAAAACATGCGCCGTGAAGGCTTTGAGATGGGTGTTTCAGGCCCAGAAGTTATCGTTAAAGAAATTGACGGTAAACTACAAGAACCGTATGAAAATGTCGTCTTCGATATTGAAGATGAGCATCAAGGTTCTATCATGGAGCAGGTTGGTCTACGTAAAGGTGAGATGACCAATATGGAGCTTGATGGTAAAGGTCGTATGCGTATTGAAGCGACTATACCAGCCCGTGGTTTGATTGGCTTCCGCTCTGAGTTCCTAACATTGACTTCAGGTACGGGTATCATGACCTCAAGTTTCTCACATTATGGCCCACAGAAAATTGGTGACGTTGGCGGCCGAACCAATGGTGTATTGGTTTCTATGGCAAAAGGTGTTTGCCTAGGCTTTGCACTGTTTAACTTACAGAAGCGCGGTAAGTTATTTGCTGAACCACAGCTCGAAGTATACGAAGGTATGATCGTCGGTCTTAACTCACGTAACGACGACATGGCGGTTAACCCAACAACGGCTAAGCAGCTAACCAACGTCCGTGCTAGTGGTACGGATGAAGCGTTAACGCTGACTCCAGCAGTTAAGTTCACGCTTGAGCAAGCACTTGAATTTATTCAAGATGATGAGTTGGTTGAAGTAACGCCAAAAGCAATTCGTCTACGTAAGCGTTATTTGACTGAAAGTGAGCGTAAGCGTCATGGTCGTGGTAAGAAAGGTGCTTAATAGTTTGGTTTAACCAAATTAAAGCAATAAAAAAGGCTAACGCAAAGTTAGCCTTTTTTATTGTCGATTGATAAGTTTTTGTCTTTAATAGATGTATGTTACTTAATTTTTCTAAATATCACACCTATGGAGTGAGTAACGTTTAAGGTGTGACGACCACATAGTCGTTGGTATTGATCAAAATCTCCGAGGGTTGGTCGACGACAATGCGCACTACATTATTATCAACAACTTGAGATTTATAATAGTTATCTTCAGCAACGGTACAACCTAAGCAGCGGCCCATTGCGTCCCAAGGTTCAACGAACAGCTTTTGCTGAGCTTGATCTGCATTACCACCGATCAGTGAAAAGGGCAAACTAACGATATAAGCTGCAGTACCCGCAACGGCGCTGACCAGTTGTAAAGGCTTACCAACCACGGTATCAACCACCATCGTGTCGTAAGAAGGTCCAAAAGCTTCATCAATCTCTATCGCTGCCAAGGCAGGCTGCATGCTAGCAGCCATCAAACCTAAGCTTACGGCAACAGTAAAAACACTTTGTTTAACTGTGCTTTGCTTAACTGTACGTTGGTTCTTGGCTTTAACAGTCATAACGGTATCCTAAAATTCATAATTGGTATGATTACTGGCTGTTGCTATCTCCAACATAGAGATAATTTCTCTATATAAGCAATGCGGCAACGATAGGTAGGGCGAATATTACAGATACATAAACAGTATGCACTATTTATGTAAGTGCTAGCACCATTAAAGCAAGATGTGCGTTAATAAGCAATAAAAATGCGTGCAATATGTGTATTGAAGCACAAAAATGCAAGATATTTAGGAACAATTGTTTTTCTGGTATGTCAGGAGGCTGAACGCCCAGAATAGGGCGTCTAAGGTAAAGTAACTAGCAATTGTCTAAAATAAAAAGGTTTTTAGATTATTGGCTGACAACTAGGGCAATAAACACTGGCTCTTCCAGTAAGCTTGATATTATCGAGTACCGTATCACAATGTGGACAAGCTTCTCCTTGTCTACCATACACGTTCAACGTCTGTTGAAAATAGCCTGTTTGACCACTGGCCACTGTGAAGTCACGTAGCGTCGAACCACCAAGTTTTATCGCCTTTTGTAAAATAGTTTTGATATGAGCGACCAGTATGACTATTTTCTCATATGAGACGTCATTGGCTGGAGTGGCGGGGTGAATGCCTGAAAGATATAAGCTTTCAGTCGCGTAAATATTGCCGACGCCGACCACCACTTGCTGTTCCATAATCACAGACTTTATGGCACGTTTGATAGGCTGCTTATTGGTAGTGGTTTTATTGACGGTAGCTTTTCGGGTGCTGGCTTTATTGGCTAAAGGGTCATCAGGCGTTTGATTGGAGTTATTGCTACGCTGGATTAAATGATATAAGTAATCAGCAGTAAACTCCTTTGATAACGGCTCAGGTCCTAAATGACCCAATAGTTTATCACCGTATTCTTCAAGCCATAAGACTGATCCAAAGCGCCTAGGATCATAATAATGTAGCTGGGTCTTCGTATTATCAGCATCAGTGAAGCTCATAACCAAATGATCATGTTTGCGTTTATCAGTACTGTAATTGTGCTGTTGTAAGCTCCCTGACATACCTAAATGAACCAAGAGTTGTTTTGGCTGTAAATGCTTAGAAGAGTCGGTATTACCGCCCATTGCTGGTAAAAAATTAAGTATTAAGTACTTTGCTCGCCGCTTGACACTCTCTAAAGTGTAACCAACGAGACTATTTAAATCATCTGGCATCGACCAACGTAATTTGGGTTGGAATACTTTTACATTGGCCACTTGTTGGCCTAATAATGGCTCAAGGCTGGTCTTGGTTGTTTCTACTTCAGGTAATTCAGGCATGGTGTTTTTTATGAAAACTCTATTATGAATGAAAGGCGTTTTTGAAAAATGCGAATTATTTTAATCAAGCGACAGCACGGCGAGCATGTAAGATGCCATGCTGCTGTTCGAGTTTAGCCAATAGCTTGGATAAATGTGCCAGCCCTGAAACTTCAATATGAAACTTTAAAAAGGCAATATTATCATCGTTACTCAGCGTTTCAACTTGACGAATATTGACGTTTTCGTTATCAATAATTTGGGTCAAGTCGCGCAGTAGCCCGCGTCTGTCGTATGCCTCTACATGGATGTCAACCGGTTGATAGCGACCTGATTTAACTTTCCAAGCAGCATCAATTTCGCGTTCAGGATCACGTTCAATTAAACGCAAATATTCTGGGCAGCCGCGATTATGTACGCTAACGCCACGTGATAAAGTGATATAGCCAGAAATTGGCTCACCGTGTACAGGATGGCAGCAGCCTGCTAAACCAATCTCGATATTATCCAAGCCATCGATATGGATTTTGTAGGCGTCAAGCTTTCCAGAATCCCTGGTGTTAATACTAGGAGTAAAATCTTCTTCAGTTTTCTCAGGTTCTAAATGCAGTTGCCGAGAAATATGGCTGGTAAGCTGGTTAAGACCAATATCGCCCGTGACCAAGCCCACAACAATATCATCGGTATTATTGACATTAAAATGCTGCGTATAGTCATTTAAATCGATGCTATTGGGGTGCACTGATAAACGCTCAAGCTCTTTGCTGAGCATCTGTCGACCTATTTCAATGTTCTTGTCGCGGTCTTGTTTATTAAACCATTGACGCAGTTTTGAGCGTGCGCGGTTGGTGTGAATATAACCCAGTGATGCAACCAGCCAATCGCGGTTGGGCTCACGTGATGCCTTAGTGATAATTTCGACTTGCTCACCCGTTTTGAGCTGGTAGGTCAACGGTACATAGCGTTGATTGACCCGAGCAGCTTGCGCGCGGTTACCAACTTGGGTATGGACATAATAGGCAAAATCAAGAACAGTCGCGCCCTTTGGTAGCTCAGTAATATCGCCATCACGGCTAAAAATATAAATGCGCTCGAGCTCATCGAAATCAACCACTTGGTCTTCTTCATCAAACTCTAATTCTTCTAGCTCTTCACCAGTTAATAATGTTGAGCGCGGTTGATTGCGTGTTTCGTTATTGATAGACAATAGCTGACGTAATGAGCTGATTCTTTGGTTTAGGTAGTTGTCTCTCTTATTTTTTAGGCCTTCTTTGTAATTGACATGGGCGCACATGCCAAGCTCAGCCTCAAAATGCATTTCTTGAGTGCGAATTTGCACCTCAAGCGATTTGTTTTCAGCAATGACCGCGGTATGCAGCGAGCGATAGCCGTTAGATTTTGGGTTGGTAATATAATCATCGAACTGCTCAGGAATATAACGCCATAGACCGTGTACCAAGCCCAAAACATGATAGCAATCCGAAGGATTATTGACCAAAACCCGTAAAGCACGAATGTCGTAAAGCTGATCAAAGGACAAGCCTTTTTGCTTCATTTTTCGATAAATAGAATAAATATGTTTAACGCGTCCTGAGACTTCACCTTCAATATCGGCTTCTGCCAAGGCGTCGTTAAGTTTGTCTTGTACGCGCTGAATATAGGACTCGCGTTCACTGCGTTTTTCCGATAGTAGCTTAGCAATTTCTTTATAGCGTTCAGGCGCAAGGTAGCGAAAGGCTAAGTCTTCAAGCTCCCATTTTAGTTGGGCGATACCCAATCGATGCGCTAATGGGGCATAAATGGTCATGACCTCACGTGCCACGCGATTTTGTCGCTCCTCGTTAGAAAAGGTTAATTCGCGCATGGCAAAGGTACGCTCAGCCAGCTTAATAAGCACGACGCGCACATCGTTAGTGACAGAAATGAGCATGCTATAGATATTGGACAGTTGGTCACGCTGGTTATTGACGAAATGATCTTCTAAGCGTTTGTTACTCTCAATAATTTCAGACAGCTTACCCATTGCCAAGGTATCTTTGACTAGGGTCGATATATCGGTGCCGAATTTTTTTTCGATATCAGCCAGACTTATGATTGATTTGCGCGCACTACGATAGAGCATGGCAGCGACAAGCGCGTCTTCATCTTGATAAAGGTAAGTTAAGATATCGGTCATACCAATACCAGTCACGTAAGCGCCTGAGCGCTCCGATTCGCTAGTATTCATATGGCTGCGAATAAATTCACAGGCAGCGCTCAGGTTAGGTACAGACTCTTGCCCAATCCGCTTGGCGACGTTATCTAACCAAGTAGGGACATCAATGTTTATCTGGTCCAAATCAATCGCTTCAAACTCTTTTTCCGAGAGTATGGGTGATTCATCGAGGATTTTATTGTCTAGATATTCGTTTTCAAGGTTTGGGTCATGACTATGGTAAGCATAGTGCGCCGAGCGATCAAAAGTAGTGTGTAGCTTATGAGTCGCCAATTGATGTTTGATATCCAGTGGAATTTGGGCATAGCTATTGGCAGACTGATGGGAACGTTGACTGGCGACCAGCTGCGCCGCTAGTGTGGCACTGTCGGCTTGCGTGGTCTGTCCATCTACCAGCGGTAATCCTTCACGAATTTTTACCATAGCCGACTCCTCTTAGCCATTCTAAATTGATTATAACTTTATCTATTATGTGGACACTTATGATTCAAGATTCATAAATAGTTCAAGACTGATGTTTTTTAAGACCTGTTTTTAAGATCTGTTTTTAAGATCTATAAAGTGCCAGCGATAAAACAGTATAACTGCTAAAAAGTCCATTTCTAGCAGTTATAAAACGTGCGTAAAATATATAAAGCTATGGGTGTAAATACTCACTATTTCCTTAATGAAAAACAATAAAAAGAGATAGTAAAATTTTATATTATTATCTCATGTTGCAGTAACAAATCAAGCGAGGCTATGTAATGTCTACAGTTAATCAGAATAAATAGCCGTCATTGATTGCTACTGCTGACACTCAAGTTTTGGTTGAGTGTCAGCGGCTTTTAATACGGTTATTTAATACTCTGAACCGTTAATTTGAGAGAAAGTAAAGAATCAAACGGCGATTTTTTCAAAGCGCGCGATTGATTCGACATGACCGGTATGACAGAACATGTCCATCACGCCCGCATCCGTCAAACGATAGCCTTGTTCTAATAATGCTTTGGTATCACGAGCGAGGGTTGCTGGATTGCAAGAGACGTAAACGATACGCTCAGCGTTGAATTTGGGTAAATACTGCATGATTTCCCATGCGCCAGAGCGTGGTGGATCGATTAATAATGCATCAAAGCCTTGGTTGGCCCAAGGTTCATCGGTACAGTCGTGGGTCAAATCTTGGCTATAAAATTCGGTGTTATGAATACCGTTACGGCGGGCATTGTCTGCGGCGCGTGCGGTCATTGCTTCACTGCCTTCAACACCAACCACCGAACCTGTTTCGCCAACCAGTCGCGCTAGCGGTAAGCTAAAGTTACCCAAACCACTGAATAAATCCAGCACTCGCTCACCTGCTTTTAAATCCAACAAATCACAAGCAAGCTTGGTCATTTGACGATTCACAGACAGATTAACCTGGGTGAAATCGGTAGGAATAAATTCAAATGTCAAATCGTACTCTGGCAGTTGATAATACAGGCGTCCAAACTGCTGACTCATATCATCAGCATCGGTCAAAGCAATCCGCTGGATAGTATCAGCACCTTTAGACTGCAAATACAACTGCCAGTTACGCGCCGCAAAAAACGTCTTTAGCTTATCAATATCAGCATCTGATAATGGCTCGAGGTTTCGCACGATAAGCGCCACGGGCTGATTGCCATCGGGTAGCTCTGGCATCTCTTCACCCATGGCCAATTCAAGCTGGGCAATCTTGTTACGACTTTCTAGCGTGCTAATAAGCGCTTTTAAATTCTCAATCTCAAAGCCAATGCGTGGGTCCAAGATATGGCATTCATTGAGCTCTGCCAAAAAGTTACTTGAGCGCTCGCGAAATCCAACCAAAGCGGTTTCTTTTTTGGTGACATAACGCACACCCAATCGAGCTTTGGTACGATAACCAAGACGATCGCCAACCACGGGTGCTAACCAGTTATCAGGCGCCACATTGGCTTGGTGCATAAGCATTTCAGCCAACACAGATTGCTTAAAGTTGATTTGGCCATCTGGCTGCCAATGCTGTAGATTGCAGCCACCGCAAACACCGAAGTGCGGGCAGGGCGGTACGGCACGCTCAGGATTTGGATTGGCAGTGATGCTAATGGCATCGCCTTCTTCAAAGCTGCTACGACTATTGGTAATTTTAACTAGGGCGCTTTCACCAGGTAGTGCAAAGCTGACAAAGATTTTTTTGCCATGTTTGTCCTCGATGTGACCATCGTCCACACCAAAACCATTACCGTATACCGCAACGCCGCGACCATCATGCGATAGGCCATCGATAGCAAAGGGTAGTGGCTCAGCGTCTTTTAGACGACGACGCGTCTTTGATGAGGGTTTAGACTTTTTCTTATTAGGCGGAACAGTGATGGTTTGGGTATCGCTTACTTGCGGTGTAGCATCAGACGCTGTAGACGTTTTTGAATCGGTGGGTTGCATAAACCTGCCTTAATAAATTAAATGATAAATACTAAAAAACAAGGATGGAACAAAACGTTCACTACCCTGCTGATTGTGAGTTGGGTGCAGATGACCAATCAGCAATAAACGCCTGATGACGAGCACTGCCATCCGCTTGGGTGTATTTTGCTAAGTAATCATAGCTTTGCTGTTGCCAAGCATCAAAATCTTTTGAGGATAGCTGCCCAGTTAAACGCAACCAACGCAAATATATCAGCCAAGTATTCATGACGTCAGACTCACAATAGATAGACAGCGTTTGCCAGTCACCATTATGAAACAGATCACCAACCATGCTGCCGTCGACATCTGTTTTGCCTGGTAGACCGTATAAGCTGGCAACCACATCCATGGCTTCGCGGCGGCTGGCTCCGTATTGGCTAAATCTGTCCATCAAATCAAGGTGACGGGTGTGGAAGCGATTGACGTAGTTATCAAAGCGCATATTTTTGATACGCGCGCCTTCTTCGAACAGCCAAGGCGCTGACAGGTCATATTGCATCGCACGATATATCAGCACAGGAATATCAAAGCCTGAGCCATTCCAACTGATGAGCTGTGGCAGTTTTTCTAGGTCACTAAATGCCCGAAAGAACTTAGCAAGAATGTCTTTTTCGCTAAACTTATCAGCGGTCAACGAAAACAATGAAAGCTTGCCATCTTTTATATATAAGGCTGAAATACAAACGATACGCTGTAGCGGCAAACGCATAAAGTCGTGTCCCGCTTCCTGTATGCGTAGCGCCGTCAACGCGCTTAGTGTATCGGCATCATTAAGCTTAGCCAATTGCGGGTAAATACGACGTGCCGCATCTGTATCGGCAACGGTCTCAATATCAAATACCAATATAGGGTCGGATGGTAAGGCTTGTGACATAGTTAATCCTGAGTATTTATAAGCTTGCTGCTTTTGAGGTTACAGTGCTTTATTGTCTGCGTTTTCTATGCTGTCATCGACATTGTACAAACCGGTCGATAAATAACGATCACCGCGATCACAGACAATAAAGGCGATGACGGCATCAGGGTTTTCTTTAGCCACTTGCACCGCTGCCCATGCTGCTGCGCCTGAAGAGACACCAGCGAATATGCCCTCCGTTTGTGCCAGTTTGCGCATATAAACTTCGGCGATATGCTGGTCAACATCCATGACTTCGTCGACCAAATCCGCATCATAAATACCTGGCATATAAGCAGCAGGCCAGCGGCGGATACCGGCAATAGACGCTTCTTCATCAGGTTGCAAGCCGATAACTTTGATATCAGGGTTTTGTTCTTTAAGGTATCGTGACACGCCGGTAATAGTGCCAGTGGTACCCATTGAGCTAATAAAATGAGTGATTTTGCCCTCAGTTTGTGCCCATAGCTCAGGCCCTGTGGTGAGGTAATGCGCTTGGCTATTGTCAAGATTGTTAAATTGGTCTAAGACAATGCCTTTGCCATCGGTCTGCATTTGCAGCGCCAAATCGCGGGCGGCTTCCATGCCTTCATCCACCTCAATTAACGTCGCGCCATAGGCAATCATGGCATCTTTGCGCTCTTGGGTTGAGTTAGTTGGCATCAGTAGCGTTATTGGATAACCACTCATCGCCGCGACCATCGCCAAAGCAATGCCAGTATTGCCGCTAGTAGCCTCAATCAACATGTCACCAGGCTTGATATCACCGCGCTGTTCTGCTTGATAAATCATATTAAACGCTGGACGGTCCTTGACAGAACCTGCTGGATTATTGCCTTCAAGCTTGGCCAGTAATGCGGTACCATTAGGCAGTTGCTCTTGTTCAGGCAGGCGCTGTAACTTGACCAGCGGCGTTTGACCGACGCAATCAGCGAGGGCGGTGACTTGAGTGATGAAATTGGCGTTTAACAGGTCTGTAGCGGACATAAGGTATCCTTATTTATATTTTAACTATCATTTTATTTTTGTAGCAACCAAAAGAATCTGACGACAAGTAAAAAGTTGCATCATTATATCATTTTGTTTTTGGCTACGCTGATGGCATCAACAGATTTTGGTAAATGAGTGGGCAGCCGCCATATTTAGTATTGCGTCTGAATTTGATATTGTGACTGGTGCTCAATCATCAGCAACGCCTGGTAATGACGATATTTATATTTATAAATGCTGTTAAAATAGTTGAGAGACTTAGGGGCTGTCATCAATTAGCGCCGTTATTTATACATAGCCCAATCCCCAGTAGAGAGTAAAGCTAGCATGGCATACAAAAAACGTTTTGATACCAGCAGTGCGTATGGTCAGCTCATCATATTGGTGTTTTTGCCAATTTGTGTGTTGGCAGCGGTCGGTGGTATTTTGGTCTTTTATGAAACCATGCGCGCCAGCAATTCAGAGCAAGAGGTATTGGCGGAGGCGGTGCTCATTCGTTACACTCCAGCAGTTGCCGAGCTGATTCCTGAGCTCTTAAAGCAAGAGCGTCAGCAAGCAAACAGCGAAGTCACTGTAGAGGAGAGGGAGGCAGAAGGCACACCAAAAACAGCGTTAACGGCCATAAGTAAGCTTGAAGAAATCCAAGATAAACTCGGTCGCATGCAGTCCGAGCAACATGTCCAGCGTATCGCAATTATCAATGAAAACAACCAAGTGCTCGCGTCAGTAGGTTATGGATTGGATGAAGCGTGGCCATCGATAGATGCACAAGAGCGCTTCTTATCACAGCAGCCAACGGCTATCGGCACGGCTTATGGCAGTATATTGGGAGAGTTTGAGGGGCAGAGGTTGTGGCTATTGGTCGATATGGACAACGAGCCGCTTTATATTGCGCGTTACCGTATTGCCATGGCATTGGTGATTACCGGTTTGTTCACTATTTTAATTCTCTTGCTCAGCTTAAATATCTATTCAAAGCGCTGGATCGCACCAATTTATGAGCTGCGTCTGCAATTACAACGTACCCATGTTGACAATCTATACCAGCCCGTACCGGTTGAATCAAATGGTGAGCTGAATTTATTACAGCAAGATTTGGTCAAAACGCTGCGTCGCCTGCATAGGAGCTTTCAAGAGTTAAAAGACCATGCTGAGCAAACTGAAGATGATTTGCGTTTGGCTTTTGATGAGATGGAAATGCAAAACATTTCTATCAGAAATGCGCGTGATGCGGCAATCTCAACCAGCCAAGCCAAATCAGCATTTTTGGCCAATATCAGCCATGAGCTGCGCACACCATTGAACAGTATTGATGGTTTTATTAACTTACTTGCACGTCATGGCGAGCTAAACCCCGAACAAGATTTATATGTGCAAACCATACGTAAATCATCGGCACATTTATTAGCGTTGGTAAATGATGTCTTGGATTTTTCCAAGATTGAAGCGGGTAAACTGGTACTCGATCGCCATGAGTTTGACCTTTATGACACCATTTATGACGTGGTCGATATGCTCTCACCGGTGTCAGCAGAAAAGGGTTTGCGCATGGCGGTGTTGTTTTATAACGATGTGCCAATGCGTATCAATGGTGATGCCCTGCGCCTCAAGCAAGTACTGACCAATATCGTGGGTAATGCGATTAAATTCACCGATAGCGGAGATGTGGTGGTGCGCGTTAGCTTGGATGACTACCGAGACAATTACTTGATGATTAGCGTGCAAGATAGCGGCAAAGGCATCTCTCTAGCCGATCAAAAAATGCTGTTTCAAAGCTTCAGTCAAGGTGACCCATCAATCACTCGTCAATATGGTGGCACAGGATTGGGCTTGGTCATCTCCAAGCAATTAACCCGTCTGATGGGCGGGGATATTGGTTTTCATGATAACGCTCAAGAAAACATCGCCAATCAAGGGGCCACATTCTGGTTTCGCATGCCAGCACACGTGGATGTTTTGGAAGCTGCCACCGGTCAGACGATTGAGCTACCAGTATTGGCGCCGCTGGCGAGTGATACCGATGAATTTAACGTTTTGATATGGATTAATCATACGGCGTCTATTCAAGTGCTTAAAGCCAGCTTGCAATATTTACCGATTAAATTGACTCAGGCCAACTCGCTACCAGGAGTACTTGAATCATTAAAAGAGCGCGGCAACTATTGGGATTGGGTCATCGTTGACGATGATACCCAGGACGATATGATGGCGCTACTCAAACAAATTCGTCTACATTATCAAGGCAAGCTTGCGGTATTTGGCTATCAAGTGGCTGCCGACCAAGCACTATTGAACCGTTATCAAGCCAATATATTGTATGAGCCATTGGATAAAAGACAGCTCTACGCCATGCTCGATACGCAAAATCGTAGTATGCCAAAAAACTTGCAAGAACCGCGTTGGAAAGGGGTAACGGTACTGGCCGTTGATGACCATCTGCCTAACCTGCTGGTGCTTGATGCCTTGCTTAGCGAGCTTGGTATTCAGGTAATGACCGCGAGTAGCGGTTTTGATGCCATAGAGATTATCAGTAAACAGCAAACCAAAAACATCAAAACTACGAAGAGTGATAAACAAAGTCTGTCGAATAAAACTCAAATCTCTAAAGCTGAAACCCGCGATGAAGTAAATAAAAAATCGAATAATATGCTTCACGCTGAAGAGTCTACCGAAGACAAAAATAGCACTCAGGACAAAAATAGTATTGATTTAATATTTATGGATATTCAGATGCCACGTATGTCAGGGCATGAGGCGGCTAGGCAAATCCGTAGTATTGAAAATTCTGATAGCCATATTCCTATCATCGCGTTGACGGCACATGGTTTAGCTGATGAGCGAGACAAACTTATCGCTAGTGGTATTAATGACTATGTCGGCAAGCCCATTAGTCAGCCTCAGTTGTTGCAAGTGCTACAAAAATGGCTTGGGCGTACGACGACAGCCTCTAGTGCTCATGCACATAGCACGGGTTTGCAGGCTACCCACTTAGCAGAAAGCGACTCGCCACTTGATAGCTCAGTAAATGGTGGTTTTGAAGATGTGAATGCTGAAGCGTATTCGACATGGCCTTCAGATTCTACGATAACTTATCCTATGATTAAAGGTGATGAGAGTATTCGTAATAATGCTTCTAATAAGATCAATCAACAAAAAATCACTCGACCGTTATCATTAAAGAAAATCCGTGATGATTATTTACGAGACAGTCAGCCTCGTGAAGATTATAGACGCGAAACACCGCGTGAAACCCAGCCGCGCTATGAGAGTTTACGCTCGCATAAACAGGGACAAGCACCCTTACTGTATCCCTCACAAAATCCTGTAGATGGCTTGAGTAGTGAACAAGCAGCAGCGAATACTGCACAACAGATGTATTACCAAGAAACCAGCCATCTAAGCGTCAGTGATGGTGATAATACGAACATTTTGAACTGGCAAGATGCCCTTACTCGTTCAGCGAACAAACCTGATCTGGCAGCCAAGCTGATCATTATGATGCTCGATACTATCAATGATGAAAAACAAGCACTCACCCAAGCGTGGGAAGCCCGTGACCGTAGCACACTGGCGCAAATTGCCCACCGTATATTGGGCGGCAGTCGCTACACGGGTGTGCCGCAATTACGTCAGGCCAGTCAAAATTTAGAAGATAAGTGCTTGTTGAATGTACAGCACACTACACCGGCACAGTTTGCCATGCTTGCGCCGTATTATGAGGCATTGTTAACCGCGCTAAATAACTTACAGACGCTAGATTTGTCTGCTTATCCTCAGCTCAATTATCACCGTTTGAGTGAAAACGACATGACATGGAAGATGATTTAGAGCCGATATTTTATGACATTAAGAGTGAATCGTATCGTGGCAGTCAGTTATTGATAAGGTAGCGTAGGGACAAGGCTGTTAATATTACTGCCATCAGTTATCAGCGCCATTTTTTACTCATTAATAAGGATTGTTATGAATACTATCGCCACTTATCAGTATGAAACCTTACAAGTCAGTGCGACTGACAATATAGTAACGGTTACCTTAAATCGTCCACACAAAAAAAACGCCATGAGCTTTAAAGTAGTGAACGAGCTGATTGCAGTAGCAGGTCGCATTAGCAAAGACAAAACGATACGAGCGGTCATTCTCAATGGGGCGGAAGGGACGTTTTGTGCGGGTATCGATTTGGGCGATTTAAATCATCCCAAAAACCAAGCATTCGCGGTTTGGGAGCTGGTAAAGCCATGGCAGAGTTCGTTCCAACGTGTTTGTCTGGTGTGGCGTGATCTGCCAGTGCCCGTGATAGCAGTTTTAGAAGGGCACTGTATTGGTGCAGGGTTGCAATTGGCGCTCGCCTGCGATGTGCGTATCAGCCATCCTGATTGCCAGCTGTCTATCATGGAAGCCAAGTGGGGCTTAGTGCCCGATATGGGTTTAACACAATCAGCGTTTGGCGTGGTCCGAGAAGACGTACTAAAAGAGCTGGCAATGAGTGCGCGCATGGTCGATGGCGATGCCGGTAAAGCGCTGGGTCTCGTCAGTCATTGTAGTGAGACGCCACTTGAGCAAGCCCAGCAGCTTGCGGCTGAATTTGCCGAGCGCTCTCCCGATGCCGTGCTGGCGAGTAAACGGGTGATTAATGCCATGCATCATCAGCCTGCGACTACCTTATACAAAGAAAAAGTCTGGCAGCTGAAAATGATGCTCGGACGTAACCGTAAGCTGGCACTTAGAAAAGCCAAGCAAGCCAGTACCGCGTTTGGTAAGCGTCAGTTTCGTTAGAAAAGTGTGCCCTATCTTGATAGATTGTTTTAGGTGTGAAAGTTTGTTTTATTAACGTCATACGTCTATTGAATTACAAGCAGATAGTACGATATAAGACGGTCGGCTTGCGTCACTGGACGTAAGTATGCATGATTGTTTGTAGAAATTATTATTTCTTAGGTAAAATTACACAAACAGCGCATCGATAATAAAATAAATAATCACTCTATAGAATGGTCTAAATATGTCTGCTCCACAATCCTCCCTACCCAATAAACCGATTGCTGCTGATCGCGTGCGCTCTGCTGATTTGCCTGTTGCATGGATTATGATGCTTGGGCTTATCGTAGCGGTAGGGCCATTATCCATCGATATGTATCTACCAGCATTACCATCGATGGCAGATGATTTTGGCGTCTCAACAGCATTTATGGCCAACTCCGTTCCTGCTTATTTTGTTGGTTTGGTTTTTGGACAACTGTTTTATGGGCCATTTAGTGATCGTGTTGGCCGAGTAAAGCCTTTATATATCGGCATGACGCTATATGTCGTCGCTTCCATTGTCTGTGCGACCACAAATAATGAATATGTATTGTTTGTCGGGCGAACCATGCAAGCGCTGGGTGCGTGTGTGGGTGCAGTGGTCACTCGCGCCGCTATTCGAGATCGCCTGACTGCCAAACAAACTGCCAAAGCCTTTTCTATTATGATTTTGGTGATGGGCTTAGCGCCGATATTAGCCCCGTCGCTTGGTGCGCTGTTTTTACAGTTTTTTAACTGGCATTCTATTTTTTGGTTTTTGGCCGCTTTTGGTACACTTAATTTATTACTCACGAAGTTTTTCTTTTTTGAAACGCTTAGCGAAGAAAACCGTAATACGCGCCCTGCCAAAGAAGTCCTTAGTCAATATTGGGACTTGTTAAAAGACCCCACTTTTAACTATCCAGCGATTGGTGGCGGGCTATTAATGGGCGCAATGTTTGTCTATATTAGCTCAGCCTCTGAATTAATCATGGATACCTATGGCGTATCAGCGACACATTTCGGTTGGCTGTTTGGCATGAATGCGGCGGGCTTTGTGGGTCTTACCCAGCTGAACCAATGGTTGACCAATCGCTTTCGTATTTTGAGTATTTTGCGTTTTGGGGCGATGATGCAGGTCATTTCTGCGGGTGTGTTGTTCGTCATTGGTATGGTTCTTGGTGCGGATGCGTGGCTACCACTGGTATTGGCCTGTATTTTCTTTTGTATCGCAGGCTTAGGTTTGACCCAGCCCAACGCTTCAGCGATTGCACTGGCCTTTCAAAAGCACCGTGCGGGTATGGCCAGTGCCTTACAAGGATCGCTGATGTTTTCAGTGGGTATCTTTGGGGGTTTATTATTAAACTTATTCCCAGTCAATCCAGTCCTAAAAATGGGTATCGCGATGTTTTCCCTAATGAGCCTTGGTTGTTATTTGATTTGGCAAATCGACCGTAACTTGAATCTTGATAATGCAGAATAATTAACGGGCAGAGTAGTTAATAGATAAATTCTAGCTAGCTAGAATAAATGTCGAAAAAGCATTTAGCACGTATTATACGTCTAAATGCTTTTTTTATGTTTATACCAAACCCAAAAAGTACGATTAGCCCTGTCAAACTCGTTTAGTCTACAGTGCGTAGCACTTGCACTCGTTTTCCTTGCTACTCTAATTTTTGTAAATGGTATTATAAGAAGTATAAGAATTAACCCATAACAAAAGTCAAATAAAATTGTTGCATTCGCAAGTTCATTTTAGTATGATTAAAAATGTAATTTTGTGTAATAAAAAGCAATATACCTGTGTAAAACCTTACTTAATTGTAATTAAGCAACCATTCATAAAAAAATATTTCTTCTAAATCATATTGTCTAAGATTGTTTTTATTCAACGTTTTATAAAAATCTTATCTAAACTTATCTGGAAATTTCAACATATCCTCTATGTGAATACATATCTGTGCCTATGGAAAAGATATTGATAGGGTATGGGTTTTAATAAAACACGCTTAAGCTAAAAGTAATTCTTCACTAAAAACGTAGGACACGCCCTAGACCTACTCTAATCTTCAAGGATAGATGATTGAATGGTTATATGGCCAGTTGCCTTGTATAACACTAAGGCTTAGAGATGTCATAAATGTTTGGCTACATTAAAGCGATCAATCATTCAGATTTTTAATCTCATTTTATGCACTATTTAAACAAGGAAGTTAATTGTGGATGCACCTTCTACACGTTCAAATTTGGATATCTCTAAAAACCGCTATACCTCAATTGTCGTTTCAGTCGTTATCTTCTTACTGTTAACGTCAGGTGTTTTGGTTACTAGTATTTATAACTCACTGAAGATTCGTGATTTGCGAGCTGGTACTACGTTGAGCTCGGACCTTCGAAGTGATATTCCAACGCTCACCCAAGAGATATATCTACTCAATATTATGCGTCAACAGCAGCAACCTGCATCTGCGCTACAGTCGCAAGCGGCAAAAATAACTCAATTGACGCAAGAGCTTGATAAAGAGATCACTACGCTTAATGAGGGCGGTAATGTTGCTATTCGTGATGATGAAGATGTTTATAAGCCTCCAGTTGCGCCTGATCAGATTGAGTATGTACAAAACACTTTAAATCTGTGGACGCCTTATAAACAAGAAGCAACCAGCTATGTTGATTCACAATCAGTCTTAGCGGCAAGTACTTTAGAGGATAGGTTTGGAGAGAGTACACAAGGTATTTATGATAATGCCACCGCACTTAGTAATAGTTTAGGTAATGAGAACGGTCAGCGTGCTGGGTTCCTACGGAATCTGCAAGTTTTTGGTATTTCATTCGCAATTTTATATTTCATCATATTCGTACTATATTTTGTGCGTAGATTGAAATCCTCTGATGAAGAGTTGATAACGGCGCGCCGCGAAACCCAAGAAATTATGCAAACGGTCAATACCGGTCTATTTCTGCTAGATAAAGATTTGAAGATTGGTCAGCAGCATTCTCGCGCTTTAAACGACATTATCGGTGCTGATAGCTTGGCAGGTGAGAACCTTACCAGTGTATTACGTGGTCGTATCTCTGATAAAGACCTAAACACCACCAAGCAGTTTATTGAGCAGCTATACAACCCACGAGTCAAAGAAAAGCTGGTGGACTCTCTAAACCCTCTACACAAAGTCATGCTGCATAATGCTGCTGGCAATAAAGGCGCGAATAGCCGTTTCTTAGATTTCAAATTCTCACGCGTGTATGATAATAAAGACATTGCCCGTATCTTGGTCAACGTCAATGACGTCTCTGATGCTGTTTATCTTGAGCAGCGCTTAGAAAAAGAGCGTTCTCAGAACGATATGCAGATTGAGATGCTCACCACTATCTTGAATGTGAATCCGAAGATTATTAACGAGTTCATTGCCAATACCGATGCGCATATCAACAAGATGAACAATATCTTGAAAAACCCTGGTAGCTCGCAATTTGAGCTAGAAAGCAAGTTGAAAGCCATTTATCGCGAAATGCACAGTCTAAAAGGCGAGGCTTCTGCGCTAAAACTGCACAGCTTTACTAAGATTGCCTCAGATGCTGAAGACAAGTTGCATGCGCTGCAAAACCAAGGTCAGCTATCGGGTAATGATTTCTTGCCACTTGCCGTGCATTTAGATGACTTGTTGAGCTTGTCTAATACCATTGCAACGCTCGGTGAGCGTATCAACCGCTCAGCGCCAGCACCTACCAAACCTGCCACCACGCAAAAAACAACTGCGTTAAATGATGCGATGGCGAAAGAGAGCGCAGTAAAAACAGCAACGCCTGATACTGCTATTAGCCATCAGCCAGCCAGCCTATCGATTGGTGGCATCACTATTGCTGGTGGTCAGGATATCGACCTGAACGATGAGCCAAAGGATGATCAGCTCTCATTTTATCGAGATTTTGCCAAGGATATCGCCGCAAGACAAGGCAAGCAGATACAGCTAAACAGCCACACGTTAGCGCAAGTCAATATCCCAGAGCATCTTGCCAAGCCTATCAAAGAGATTGGTATTCAGTTACTACGCAATGCTGTGGTACATGGTGTTGAAGCGCCAAGCGTTCGTCATTCTCTTGGGAAGGATGCGGCAGGTAAAATTGACCTAGAAGTGCAAGACACTGGTCAAGACTTTATGCTGATTGTGCAAGATGACGGTCAAGGTATCGACTATGATGGTATCCGTCATAAACTGGTTGAAGAAAACCACTTTAATAGTGAAGAGGCAAGTCAGCTCACTCACGGTGATTTACTTAAAAAGCTATTTGCTTCTGGCTTCTCTACCAGAGATGATGCCGATGAAGATGGTGGTCGCGGTGTGGGTCTAGATATCATCAAAGCATTGGTGAAAGACTACGGCGGCAAGCTGAATGTCAATAGTGAACTGGGTAAAATGACGCAATTCGTCATTACGTTACCTAAAGCTTAATTGGGGACAACAGGTACGCGGTTAAGGATGACCACGTACCTCATTACAGGTAATAGGTTATGCATAAATTAATGATTGTTGATGATTCAAATATCATCCGAAACCGTATTCAGCGCGCGTATGATTCAGGGCAGTTTATGTTGGTTGCTACGGCAACCAGTGGCGTTCAAGCTATTGAAAAGTTCAATATTCATCGTCCTGATGTGATTACCATGGACTTGACCATGCCGCAGATGGACGGACTTGAGTGTATTGAAAAGATCATTGCGATTGACCCTGAAGTCCGTATTTTGGTCGTGTCAGCGTTGTCTGATAAGGCTACGGGTATTGAAGCGTTGTCGTTGGGTGCCAGCGGATTTTTATGCAAGCCTTTTTCAGAAGAAGAGCTTGTAGAGTCTTTGCATGAGTTGATGCAAGACTAAACCATTCAATGACTTAAGTAGATGTGATTATGAAAGAACAAAAGCTACAGATTTTTTTAAGTATTATTAGCAATTATTTTAATCAGTTTGGCGGAGAAGAGCTCGTTGCTGATACCCCTTATTTGTTGGAAAACAAGCAGCCAAAAGTTCATGATTATACGGGTGTGATTGGTATATCAGGTGGACAAAAAGGCGTGGTGTATTTTTCGGCGACCCGTCAATTACTGTCCTCTATATTGGATAGCATGGGTGAAACCGATAAAAGTGATGAGAATTATATCGATTTAGCCGGTGAAGTAGCAAATACCATCGCAGGCAATGCACGTAAAGAATTTGGCTCAGAGTTTCATATTTCTGTACCGTTTGTGTTCAAAGGCGCGCCACAAAGTATCGTGTTGCCGAACGATGAGCGTTCTTTTATCATTCCCATCACTTGGCATTCGCAAGTAGGCGAGATTGTGGTCTGTTTGCAGGATTAATACTGCTGCCACGTAATAAAGTTGGATAGTAATATATTATGGTTAAAGTAGAAAAACTAGGTGTGTTTCTTAGCTCAATCAATGCGTTTTTTGCGCAGATTGATGGCTCGGATGTGTCTATTGATACCCCTTATTTAAATCATAACAAGAGTGCGGTTGGTTATGATTTTAGTGGTGTCATCGAGATATCAGGTCCTCTTGAAGGCTGTGTGTATGTGAGTGCGCCAAGTGTGATGCTGCGAGAGGTGATAAAAGTAATGGGCGAGCCTGATTCATCAATGACGATGATGAAAGACTTGTTGGGTGAGATGGCAAATACCATCTCTGGCAATGCGCGCACTGAGTTTGGCTCGGAGTTTATTATCTCTCCGCCGCATATCGTTGAGGGCGCGCCAAGCGTGTCTTATTTGCCCAAAGACCGCCAAAGCTATGTCACACCATTTACCTGGCGTGGTTATAAGGCAGTGATAGGTATCTGTATCGCTTAATCCATCACTGATATAGTGAGTTCAGTATAAAATCGATACAGCGGGACTGGTATGAATTTTTTGCAGCCTCTGTCTGCGCAGGCACAGCACGCCAGAAAAATTTATACCAGTAGAACGCTATTTTGAATCTACCTCTTTTATAGTCGATTGACCATATCATACGCTCAAACAGCATAATAGCACTAGCAGTCGCCAAGCGTTATATGATAAAATACAGCGCAGCTATTTTTATAATTTAGTATTGTTAAGTTAAAATCATGGCTCACTTTTTTAAACCCACCCATCAACCAATGACACACACATCATGGCAAAAAATTGCTGGGTGTTTGGCGACTTGATTAATTTGCTTAATGGCTATGTGTTGTATTTATACACGTGCATCCAAAGCAAATGCGTGTCGCTAGATAGGCAGTTTTTGTGATGTGGAGGCATAACCCAACCAATAGGATATTTAACATGGCTACAAACAATCCAACCAAAATCGAAATGCGCGACTTATTACAAGCCGGCGCTCACTTTGGTCACCAAACACGTTTTTGGAACCCAAAAATGGGTCCATACATCTTTGGTGCGCGTAACAAGATTCACATCATCAACTTAGAGCACACCGTAAAAGCGTTTAACGAAGCATTGACTTACGTAAATGGCCTAGCTGCGAAGAAAAACAAAGTATTATTTGTTGGTACCAAACGCGCAGCAAGCGGCATCATCGCTGAGCAAGCGACTCGTGCTGGCATGCCATACGTTGACCATCGCTGGTTAGGTGGTATGTTGACTAACTGGAAAACACTACGCCAGTCAATCAATCGTCTAAAAGAGCTTGAGAAACAAGCAGAAGACGGTACTTTCGCTAAGCTTACCAAGCGTGAAGCGTTAGAGCGTACTCGCGATATGGAAAAACTTGAGCGTTCATTGGGCGGTATCAAAGACATGGGCGGCCTACCTGACGCAATCTTCGTTGTAGACGTTGATCACGAAGCAATTGCTATCAAAGAAGCCAAAAATCTAGGTATCCCAGTTATCGGTATCGTTGATACCAACTCTAGCCCTGACGACGTTGATTACATCATCCCAGCTAACGATGATGCTATCCGTGCGGTGACTTTGTACGTAACTTCTATGGCTGATGCGATTATCGCTGGTAAAGAATACGCACAGACTCAAGCTGGCGGCAAAGCTGACCAAGCACAAGAAGCTGCAGAGCAAGCGCCTGCTGCTACTGAAGAAGCACCAGCTGAAGCCAAAGCAGAAGAAGCGGCTACTCCAGCAGAATAAATTGCTGACCGATAAGGTTTAACTTTGTAAGGATGTCTTGATAGTCAACCTATTAGCAGCCATATAAAGTTATTAACAGCGTATAAGCTCATACGTATAAGTTCATAATAGGCATGATGTAGTTTTACTCGTCATGCCTTATTATTGACACGCTAAACAGCATTTAAGCACGTTTAAATACGTCTAAATAAGTATCGTGCACGTGCACCCCCATACATAATAAAAGGTAACTCTTATGTCAGAAGTAAAAGTATCTGCCAAAATGGTAAAAGAATTGCGTGACCGTACTGGTCTTGGCATGATGGAATGTAAAAAAGCGTTAGAAGAATCAAACGGCGATGTCGAAACTGCCATTGATAACCTACGTAAATCTGGTCAAGCGAAAGCGGCTAAAAAAGCTGGTAACATCGCAGCTGACGGCGCAATCATCATCGCTCAAGGCGAAAATAAAGCATTCTTGTTAGAAGTTAACTGCCAAACTGACTTCGTCGCAAAAGATGACAGCTTCACTGCATTTGCAGAAAAAGTGGCTAACCTTGCCCTAGAAAACAACGTCACTGATGTCGCTGCTATCTCTGAGCTACCGTATGGCGATGGTCAAACGGTTGAAGAAGCACGCGTATCATTGGTACAGAAAATCGGTGAAAACATCCAAGTTCGCCGTGTTGAAACGCTAGAGGGCGCTAATATTGCCTCATACCGTCACGGCCTACGTATCGGTGTAGTGGTATCTTTTGAAGGCGGTAATGCAGAAACTGGCAAAAATCTTGCCATGCATATCGCTGCATTTAACCCAGTTGCTGTCGATGACGAAGACGTTGCTGCTGACGTACTAGCACGCGAAAAAGACATCATCGAAGCCAAAGCAAAAGAGTCTGGCAAGCCTGACAATATCGTTGAAAAAATGATCGAAGGTGGCCTACGTAAATACCTAGACGAAGTCACTTTACTACGTCAGCCATACGTGATGGACAACGATAAAAAAGTTGGTGACGTATTAAAAGCTGAAGGCGTAAAAGTACTTGGTTTCAAACGTCTAGAAGTTGGTGAAGGCATCGAGAAGAAGCAAGAAGACTTTGCTGCTGAAGTTGCTGCTACCCAAGCGGCAAACAAATAATACCAAACCCAAAAATTAAGATTGGCCGTGTCAAACTTGTTTAGTCTATAAGACATAGTACTTGAAGGTATAGTACTTGAACTCGTTTTTCTTGCCACTCTAATTCTTGTGAATGGTATAGATGTTAAAAGAGTGAGTGCTACGTCGATTGTTTGATATAGCGCTAATCGCTTATCTTTTAAATATAAAAAGCCCGCTAATCATTAGCGGGCTTTTTATATGGGGCTATTACTGCTGGTTTTTATATTAGCGTAATGCCGCATAGGCTGAGTTGGCGTAGCTGGGGTTATTGGTATTATTATTGGTCGCGTAACTGACGTTTTGCAAGCCACCACTGGTATTAGGATTGGCAGTTTGGTTACTGGCATTCATACTGGTTTCAGTAAGACCGGCGTCATTTTTATATAAGCTATGGTAGCGGCTCATCACTCTTTGGACATAGTTACGGGTTTCTTTAAAAGGAGGGATGCCGTTATATTTATCGACATTACCTTCACCCGCATTATAGCCTGCAATCGCAAATTCTACATTGTTATTAAAACGCTTCATCAGCCATGCAATATATTTAGCAGAGCCTTCGATATTTTCGGCTGGATTCCAGGCATTACTGACTTTAAATCGGCGTGCAGTAGCCGGCATTAGCTGCATCAAGCCTTGCGCTCCGACAGGTGAGCGGGCATTAGGGTTGAAGGCTGACTCGGTGTGCATCATTGCCTTTATAAGTGCAGGATCTACGCCGTGACGCGCAGCAGAGGCACGAATATAACTGTCGTATGAGTTGCGGCTTCCGCTATTGCTGCTAGCGCTGCTACCGTAGTTATTGCTGCCACCGTCGTACATTTTAGAATCTTTGTAGTAGGTTACTTTCACTTTTTTGGTGAATTTATCGAAATTACCACTTGGACTAACATTGGTCAGCAGGACTTGGCCACCTGTGTCTTTATAGATATACATATTGCCCGCTTGGGCAGTGACAGAAAAACTGGATAGAGCAACGGCGGTGAGTAAAACAGGAGACAAGCAGCGAGTCACTAAGGTTGCAACATTCATCATAGGGTTATCACTTTTTATCGAGTCATAGCAAATTACTTTGCCTATAGGCGCACTGTTTATAGACATATTGTTTATAGGTCTATTATTTTGCGCGTTTAAGCGGTTGCCGTGTTTGCAGCCATCATTGATATATCAATCCAGCAAAACTACGTTTAATTAAAAACCACTCACAATAGATACAAAAAATAATACTTGCTTACTAGGGGCTGTATAGAATTCATCTATTAGGACTGCTGATCGCTAAAATAATTCCAGACTAGGCGTAAATCGAAGGTAATGTCGAGACCTTAGCTAGATTTACAACAACGTCTGGGGCGATTTTAGCATCAGTCCGAAGGAACAGGACTATTTTTTGCCACTTCATAGCCAAAACTATCGCGCTTAGAATAACTAAACTTACTATTTTTGGCGTCGAACTGCCTAAAAAATAGTCTCTGTCAGTTCCTTAGCTGAATTCTATACAGCCCCTATAACATATAATAACTTTTCAACGCATGTGATTATCCGAACGAAATACAAAAGTCGCGATTAATTTGTAAAAAAATCAATACCCTAACGTTTTTAAGGGCATTGAATCATGCTTTAGTCCACTGTTTTTTAAGCTTATTTATCACTGCTAATATTTTAATGGTAATGAGCTATTATAGTCAGGTCCATATAAAAGAGACACTTATAGTCAGTTCTAAATAAAATCGACACGTCAATAATCCCGTGCTACTGGTGCTAATTTTTCTTGCTTGCTGTTCGCAGGCGTGACAGAGGCGGCGAAAAATTTACTCCAGTAGCACTCGTATCAGTTTTAAAGTGAATCAGCTATAGTATAGTATAGTGTGGTGTATTCATTTTATTCAGTATCGACTATGTTTACTAATAAAGCTTTGTTTTAGTTAAATAGAAGTTTTATTAAACACGATTAAATGGAAAGCGCCGTGATAAAGATAGGCACCCAAACGGCGGTTACTAGACCATTCACCGCCAAGCCAAATGCCGCATAACGACCAGCGGTATGACTGATTTGCCAGGCTTCTACCGTACCAAATGCATGAGCGGCCAAGCCAAGCGCCAACCCTTTGGCGCGATCATCATCGATACCGCGAAACATAAAGCGCGCCAACGTACCACCAATAATTCCTGAGACAATAATAATTAGGTTTGCCATAGCCAGAGGTGCTTTAATTAAATCTGCGATACTCAACCCAATCGGTGTGGTCACCGAACGAGTAGCAAAAGCAAGTATGGTGTCGTGGCTGAGTGAAAATACATACGCCAATGACATCGGTAGCAACGCCCCAACCAAACTGGCCAGCATGACAATCATCGTCAGTTTTTTGACCGGCAAGCCTTTAAAGTTCATGGCTGCCAATGGCACAGCCAACAGTACAGTAACGTAGCCTAACAGGTGGTCAAATACCGGTTTGGCCGCACTATAATAATGATTGTAATCCCATTGCAAAATAAACAAAAACAATAGCACCAAAGCCAGTGCAGTAATCACCATAGGCAACCATGAGAGCTTGCGCGCCAGTATGCGAGCTATCACGTGTGCTACTAAGGTTAATAATATCGCAGCAAGGGTGGTCATAAACATACTATCAAAACTCATCATATTCCTTTAACCACGCAGCTCAAAGCTGGCCCTTGTGCTCGTTGATAGTGCTGTCTCTGTCAGTGTCTATTTCACGATTTAACCAGCGATTAGATAAAATCGCCAGACCCCAAAGTGGGATAAGTGTACTGATAATCATGGTCAGCATCGCCCCCCACAACTCATCACCTAGCGCAAATAGTAGCAAACCTGCGCCTGCAGAGACTGGTAAAAAGGCAAAGCCGCTATCGACCAATAAGGTATTACTGGCTTGAGTGAGCCAGTTGGGTAGCCCTTTAAGCAGTCGCCACGTGATCAAAATAATAAACATCACGATTAACCCAACGATATTGGCGGCTTTTTCGATACCTGCCCACTGACAGACAATAACGGCGGCTTCACGAACAAAAACAATCATGGCTAAGGTTAAGATTAACGCCAACCATAGAGGTATATTGGGGGAATGAGTAGACTTCATAAGTAATTTTGGCCACGTCATGTATAAATAGGAGGATGAGAGCATATATCCTCACGAATGCCATATAAAAGTGATTATATATAAAGTCAGCAAACTAATAAAGTGTATAGAATAATTGGGCTTGCTGCCATTTTTAGCCTATTTAGATACAATCGCTTGAATTGAGGACACGCCTTAGCATACAAAAAAGGACGGTATCGCTTGATATCGTCCTTTAGCTATTAAATAAAGTACGTTAAATACATGATTTAGGTTTCTGAATCGAGCGATTTTTCTGCTGTCGAATTCAATGCTTCAAATTCCGCAAAGGCTTTTTCTTCGGCTTCGGTCATTGTCTGCTGCTCATCCTCATCAGGCTTTTCGAACTCTTCAAGTACTGGCATTAGTAACGTTGCTTGCGCCAGTGGCAAGACATCTGAAGGCTCTAGATTGGCTTGGCCAAGTAGCTGTTTGAGCCTTTCGCTTGGCAAACGAATGGTTAAGCATTCATGGCCGCTATCGTCGTAGCTTTCTTCTAAGATAACGCCTAACTCGTATAACGTGTTTTTAAATTGACCAGCATTGTAAGGTAAGGTCAAATCAAACGTCGTCAGTGCGCCAGTCAGCAGCTGCTGTACGGCAAGCGATAGCTCCTCCATCCCTAGATTTTCGCGAGAGGAGACATACACTCGATTGGGTTGGCCTTCGCTAGCATAACCAATATGCGCAGGCTCATCGGTCAAATCAATTTTGTTATAAATATTGAGCACTGGCACATCGTTGTCGATTTCAGCTAGCACGTCTTTGACTGCTTGAATTTGCTCATGCATATCTTCGCTACTAGAATCGATAACGTGCAACAATAAATCCGCCTCTAGTGTCTCTTCTAACGTCGCATGAAACGATTCTACCAACTCATGCGGTAGATGACGTACAAAACCTACGGTATCAACCAAAACAACGCGACCAACACCTTGCCAGTCTAGGCGACGTAAGGTCGGATCAAGCGTGGCAAACAGTTTGTCCGCAGCGTAGATGTTTTCATCGACCAAACGATTGAAAAGAGTGGATTTACCCGCGTTGGTATAACCGACGAGCGAAATAGTTGGTACGTCTGACTTTTGACGACGTGCGCGACCTTGGGCACGCGTTTGGCGTACCTTTTCTAGTTTGTTCTTTAGCTGATTGACGCGCGTCTGTAATAAGCGACGATCCGTTTCAAGCTGAGTTTCACCCGGCCCACGCAGACCGATACCGCCTTTTTGGCGTTCTAAATGCGTCCAACCACGTACCAAGCGAGTCGATAGATGGTTAAGCTGTGCCAGCTCCACTTGTAGCTTACCTTCGTAGGTGCGAGCACGCTGAGCAAAAATATCTAAAATTAAGCCGGTACGATCAAGGACGCGACATTTTACCAGAGCTTCGATATTTCGCTCTTGGGATGGCGATAAGCTGTGGTTAAACAGTACAATGTCAGCGTCGTGTTCGCGTACCAATTCTGCAATTTCTTCTGCCTTTCCGCTACCGACGAAGTATTTGGCGTCGGGACGTGAGCGCGCGCCTGTGACCAGTGCTAAGCGGTCTGCGCCTGCTGAGTCTGCCAATAGTTCAAACTCGCTAAGATCGTCAGGGTCTTGAATTTGGTGGATGTCTAAATGTACTATAATGGCGCGTTCGCCACCTTCATGTCTTTCAAAATAATCCAAAGAGTATCACCTATTTAATAAAGTAGATATATCGCTATTATCAATTGAGTAAACGCCTTAGTAAACGTCGAAATAGCATTTATATGACCATATATATGTGGTCTTATCGCTTGATATTAAAGCGTATCCGCTCAATTAGCGATGCTTTTATGTTACAGAGGTGATTATTAAAAGCAAACATCGCAGTAGCCCGGCATATTTTTTTAACGTTGTTCGACCATATAGAATCATTAAGATTATAACTCAGTGAACAAATCGTCACTGAGTTAATAAATTTTGTTATACTCATGGCCTTTGTTTACGATATATAATCATAAGTTTTTTAACCAATAAGTTTTTAACCACGAGGGGCACAGATGAGCCAATCTAAGTCAGGCTTTTCACTCAAACAGCAATTGGGACGCGGCAAACAGATTGCTGGCATGACCACCACCATCGCTGGCGGACTGCGTGCCGCCCAACGTATTGGAGCATTCAAACAACCGCCGCGCGAAACACTACCACGCTATATCCAAGCCTTTTGCCGCAAAATGGCAGGCTCTTTTGGCGTAAAGGTTATCGCAGTCGAGCGAGTAGAGCAACATCATGGTTTATGGGTATCTAATCATGTGTCATGGATGGATATTCCGGTAGTGGGTACGCTGAGCCCTGCTTTTTTCTTATCCAAAGCTGAAATTGGTGAATGGCCAGTATTTGGTAAATTGGCTCATGCAGCAGGCACCGTATTTATCGAGCGAGGTTCCGGTGATGCAGGCTCAGTTGCGACGCAAATTGCCAACTTCTTAACCAAAGGTTTCTCGGTCATATTCTTCCCTGAGGCGACCACTACCGATGGTAAAAGAATCAAGCGTATTCATGGTACCTTGTTACAAGCGGCGATAGATGCTGACGTTCCTGTACGGCCGCTGGTGATTGCTTATGTCAATAAAGATGGCACACTAAGTGAAGAACTGCCTTATTATGGTAAACTAACGATGAAAGATAGCTTAAAAAAGGTGCTCGATAGTAAAGACGTCACCGCTTATGTCTTGCCACTGGCACCGATAGACCCCAAAGGCTTAAATAAAAGTCAGCTGACTGATCTATTGCAGACACGTATGCAAGAAGGTTTGGCTGAGCTACATAAGCGCGTATTAACGAAATTAATTAAAGCATAATACTGTTTCAGATAAAAAGTTACTAAGTAAAAAGGCGAAAATCGCTAGGTTTATAACTGCGATTTGCGCCTTTTTTAGTTTTAACCTAGTGATTTTAACCATCTATTTATTGATAGGTAATAAGTATCAAACTAAGGTGATGGGTTTGGTTGCTGGGTATGTACTGCTTCGATAGCGGCTAATACATCTGAGCTTAAGGTTAAATTTATACTATCGATATTGGATTGGAGCTGATCGGTACTGCTCGCGCCAATGATATTACTGGTGACAAACGAGCGCGAATTGACAAAAGCCAATGCCATTTGTGCCATATCCAAACCGGCATCAGCGGCAATTTTGGCGTATTGAGCGGTGGCTGACTTTGCTTGCTCATTGGTATAACGCGCAAAGCGCTCATATTTGGTCAGGCGCGCCCCTGCTGGTCGTTGACCATCGAGATATTTACCAGACAATACACCAAAACCAAGCGGCGAATAAGCCAGTAAACCAACATTTTCACGGTGGGCAATCTCTGCCATGCCGACTTCATAGAGGCGGTTAAGTAAGCTGTAGGGATTTTGCACCGTAATCGGCGCGATTAAACCATTTTTGTCAGCTTCCCATAAGTAGCGCATCAGTCCCCACGCGGTATCGTTCGATAGGCCATAAGCACGAATACGACCTTTTTTAATTTCATCATTTAACGCTTGAATGGTTTCCAAAAAAGGCGTTAAATCCTCTAATGGCTGCGCTGCCATTGCTTCGTTATAACCGCGCTGACTAAAGAAGTTCGCTTGCCGTTCAGGCCAATGCAGCTGATAGATATCGATATAATCGGTTTGCAAACGCTCAAGATTGCCATCGATGGCGCTGCTGATTTGTTCAGCGGTATAACGCGTTTGCCCCTCACGTAAAAAGTCCATCGGTGACATTTTGCTGGCAAGAATAACCTTGTCGCGCTGTTTGGTCTTATGGAACCAAGTGCCCATAAAGCGTTCGGTATCGCCTTGCTTGTCTTTATCTGGCGGTGACGGATACATCTCAGCGGTATCCCAAAAGTTCACCCCTTCGCTGAGTGCCATATCCATCTGCGCGTGTGCATCGCTTTCGCTATTTTGCTGCCCCCAGGTCATCGTCCCCAAGCAGATTTTGGAGACTTGTTCATCGAGTTGTGGCAGTGTTTGATATTGCATCTATTTATCCTTTTTTATTCTATAGCCAATCCTATATAAAATGGCTACGGTGTCAGGCTTACTCAGTCTATTATTTGTAGTACTTCCAGTAGCCTTTTTTTGTCCAATTTACCTTGAAACGACTATATCGTCAGCCGTTTTTAGCATTTACATCAGCTTTACACCAGTGACGCCCGGTGGAGTGACTTTAAATACTTTGACCTTAAATAACACCGACTGACCTGCAAGCGGATGGTTGAAGTCAACTTCTATATTGTCGTCTTTGATGGCGCTAATCGTACCGGGCAGAGTATTTTTACCTTTGTCTTCAAACTCAACCAGCATGCCAATTTCAGGATTGTCAGCAACTAACGCAAATTGGGTGCGACTAAAATGCTGAATATTGTCAGAATTCCACTCACCAAATGCTTGCTCAGGCTCAAGGTGAGCCGTACGCGTATCTCCAGCACGTAAGTTCATCAACACTTGCTCAAAACCAGGCAATAAGCTCTCGTCGCCAATGGTTAATGACACTGGAGCGTCGCGGTTAAAGGTTGAGTCAATCACCGTACCATTTTCTAGCGATACTTCAAAATGTAGCTTCACAAGGCTGCCGTGTGTGATACGTATATCTTCATTAGGGGTAATAAATTGAGAGTCGGTCATAATAGTAGCCACCTATTGCTGGAGTCGGGAATGGGTTGAGAACGATGTTAGAAATGATAAGCCATCTAAGAAAGGTTGTAAGCCTAAATAGTGTAACCCAAATAGTGTAATATATTTAGCGAATCTAATAGAGAGCGATAATATCGATGGCACATAAGCAACAAGGTCGGGTGAAAAAGTGGCAAGATGATAAGGGTTTTGGCTTTATTGAAACCGAAACAGGCGAGACGGTGTTTTTTCATGTGAGCGAATTTAAAGCCCAGCGTCGTCCTAATATTGGTGAAGAGGTTGTTTTTAGTGTTGGGCAAGACAATCAAGGGCGACTGCAGGCAAAATCAGTGCAAGAGCTGGGCTTTATACAACAAAAAATGGCACAAAAAAATCAGAAAATCCGTCAGCGAAACCAAAAGCGTAGCGCGCAAGCAGAGTTTGAAGCAGGGCAAAAGAAACGTTTATTTCTTGGTGCTGGATTTTATGGGGTATTAATCTTACTGGTGGTCATGAACAAGCTAAGCTGGCTAGTCGTTGGTTGGTATGTAGCATTGGGCGTAATAACTTACCTCACCTACGCCAAAGATAAGGCTGCTGCCCAAAATGGTGATTGGCGAACACCTGAGATGACATTGCATATTATGAGCGCGCTTGGTGGCTGGGTCGGGGCGATGGTCGCGCAGACTTATCTACGTCATAAGTCACAAAAGCCTGAGTTCCGCATGGCGTATTATTTGACGGTAGTCATTAATATGGCAGGATTGTTGTTTATATTAGCGGGCGGTGGCTTAGAAACTTTAGCAGAGTGGCTGTAAAAAAATGCCTTCTTTCTCAATTTTTAAGAAACCCTGCATAAACAATCCCCCAATACAGTTGTCTATATTGGGGGATTGATGACAAGTAGACTGTATTTTTAATATTATGCTTTAGCGTTACGCTTACCTTCCAAAAACAGCATATCAATGACAATCAATGCCACACCGATACAAATGCCAACATCGGCAATATTAAAAATCGGATAATGCCAAACGTCAGCATAATGAACATGGATAAAATCGATAACGTGACCATGGAGCAAGCGATCAATTAGGTTGCCAAGCGCGCCACCGAGTACTAGAGCCAACCCTGTGGATAGTAGCTTGGCTTTTCGCGGTACTTTAACCAAGTAGATGATTAAAAACAGCGACATGATCAAAGCCAGTGCAGAAAAGAACCATTTTTGCCAGCCGCCAGCATCTGATAGAAAACTAAAAGCTGCGCCGTAGTTATAAGCGAGCGTCCAGTTCAGAAATGGCTCAATGACAGGGACGGGGTCAAGGAAGTTTAGATTGGTTTCGGCGAGCCACTTGGTCCACTGATCTCCAATAAGTACGACCAGTGCCAACAGATACCAAGAAAATGCGCGACTGCCATTAGCGATCACTTTTGGGGTTTTATTCAAACGACCTTTAGGTATCGATGAGCTACCTGTTGTGGCATGGGCAGGCGTAGGCGAATTATCGACCTCGATATTCGGCTGCTTATTTTCTGCTGAATCCGCTGGGTTAGGCGTTAGGTTAGGCGTTAGGTTAGGCATAGTGACGCACCTCGCCATCGCCGCTGACGTTGGTTGCACAGCGAGCACAAAGTTCAGGATGTGTGCTATCGGTACCGATATCATCACGGATATGCCAGCAGCGTACACACTTGGTGCCAGTTGCTGCGCTCACATTAACCACCAAGTCGACAGACTCATCGGCGCTACTATCAGCTTGCTCTGTTGTAGCTTCTTTATGAGCAGTAGGTGCCGCGCTCATTGGTTTTAATGTTGCGCTACTGGTAATAAGTACAAAACGCAGTTCTTCGCCAAGCTTGGCTAAGCTGTCATGCATCGCACCCTCCGCGTAAAGATTGACATCGGCAGATAAGTTAGCATTGATGATTTTTTCACCGCGCGCCGTTTCGATATGTTTATTGACGATATCTTTTGCTTGCATGATGCGTTGCCAGTCATCGTTGCTGATGGCGCTTAGCTCAAACTCTGGGAAGGTATACCATTCTTCAGTAAACACATAGCCTGCTTCGTTGCCGTTTTTACCTTCTAATACTTCCCATGCTTCTTGCGCAGTGAACGACAAAATTGGTGTAATCCAGCGGATCAAAGCATGGGTAATATGATAAATCGCCGTTTGTGCAGAACGGCGCGGCTGACCATCAGTTTGGGTGGTGTACTGGCGGTCTTTGATAATATCTAAATAGAAGCTACCTAAATCTTGTGAGCAAAACGCGGTGATATGCTGGGTGACTTGGTGAAAGTCCATCGCATCATAAGCACTAATAATTTGTGCTTGTACCGTTTGCGCGCGTTCAATGATAAATTTATCTAGGCTGACCAACTCATTGATATCGACGCTGTTGGTTGCTGGATCAAAGTCATCGGTGTTGGCAAGCAAGAAACGTAGCGTATTACGGATACGGCGATACATATCAATCGCCCCTTTAAACACCGTTTTACCCGCGCTCATCTCATAACGATAATCGCTTGATGCAATCCACAGACGCAGCATATCTGCGCCTGTTTTATTGATCTCATCTTGCGGGGTAATGATATTGCCAAGTGACTTACTCATTTTGCGGCCGTTTTCATCGACCACAAAACCATGGGTCAATACTTGCTTAAACGGTGGGCGCTCGTACATGGCCTCAGAGGTCAGTAATGACGTCTGGAACCAACCGCGATGTTGGTCAGAGCCTTCTAAATACAAATCGGCTGGATTGGTCAGCTCGTCACGTTGTTCAAGTACGGTAAAGTGCGTCGTACCTGAGTCAAACCAAACGTCTAAGGTATCAGTCGCTTTATCATAATCAGCGGCTTCGCTACCCAAGAAGTCTTCACAGTTGGCATCAAACCAAGCTTCCACGCCGCCTGCATCGATTTTTTGCGCCGCTACTTCCATCAGCTCTAGGGTATTTGGATGCAGCTCACCCGTTTCTTTATGGGTAAAGAAAGTAATCGGTACACCCCAAGTACGCTGACGTGAAATACACCAATCAGGGCGACCGGTCATCATCGCCTCAATGCGATTTTGCCCCCACGCTGGGGTCCAATTGACTGAAGGAATATCAGCAAGCGCACGCTCACGCAGACCTTTGGTTTCCATATTGATAAACCACTGCGGCGTCGCACGGAAGATAATCGGCGATTTATGACGCCAGCAATGCGGATAGCTGTGTTCAATCTTAGTGTGGCTGATTAAGTGGCCGTTTTCATGTAAGGTGGCGATGATTTTTGGGTTGGCTTTATAGATATGCTCACCAGCAAATACTGCCGCACTTTCTAGGTAAACGCCTGTTCCACTCACTGGATTTTCAACCGGTAAGTTATATTTAAGACCAACGATATAATCGTCTAAACCGTGACCGGGTGCCGTATGGACCAGACCCGTACCGCTATCGGTGGTTACATGGTCGCCTAAGATAAGCGGCACTTGGCGCTCTACAATTAATGGATGTTGAGCACGTAAACCTTCGAGCTCGCGACCTGATACAGTCGCTAACATACCTTGATTGCTAAGTTTTAGCTCGCTTAAGGCAGTTTCAACTAAGTCAGTTGCTAATAGGAAGTTGCCCTTTTCAGTAGCAACTACACTATAGTCATGTTCAGGATGTACAGCGATAGCTTGGTTAGCAGGTAAGGTCCAAGGCGTTGTTGTCCAGATAACAGCGGCAATATTGCCCTCTAGCTCAGCCAATGCGGCTACTTTTTCGGTATCCAAAACATCGAAGCTAACATAGATAGCGTCAGAGACTTTGTCTTGGTACTCAACTTCGGCTTCAGCCAACGCCGAGCTACAGTCCAAGCACCAGTTGACCGGCTTCATACCGCGTGTCACATGACCGTTATCATGAATTTTGGCTAGCGCGCGTACGATGTTAGCTTCTTGGTGAAAATTCATGGTTAGGTAAGGGTTGTCCCAATCGCCAAACACACCTAGACGTTTAAAATCAGCTTTTTGTAGCTCAATCTGCGTGCTGGCATATTCACGGCACAGCCCACGAAATTCAGTCGCCGAAACTTTTTTCCCAACTTTACCGACTTTGGCTTCGACTTTTTGTTCGATAGGCAGGCCATGACAGTCCCAACCGGGCACATAAGGCGCATCAAAACCTGATAGCGTTTTTGATTTAACAATAATGTCTTTCAGTACTTTATTCACCGCGTGACCCAAGTGAATCTGACCGTTGGCGTATGGAGGGCCATCGTGCAAAATATACTTGGTCGCCCCAGCACGCGCCTGACGGATTTTTCCGTATACGTCGTCAGCTTCCCAAGCAGCAAGCCAATCTGGCTCACGTTTGGCAAGGTTGGCGCGCATCGCAAATGGCGTATCGGCAAGGTTTAGGGTGTCTTTATAGTCGTGGCTTGGTTTATCAGTACTTTTATCAGTCATAGAAGGTGTCTTTTAGAGTGGTGATTAAAATTAGAGTGGTGATTAAAATTGGATTAAAAGTGCGCTAAAAGCTAGCGGCAATATTAAAGGTCATACTGTTCAAGGCAATACAATTTAGGGCAAAATCGGGATTAATGCTTAGTAGCAGTTGTTTCTCCGGCTTATTATAAGGTGTCGTAAATAAGCGATGAACAACAATCAGCTGCTTATAAATTACTTATAAAATAGTCATGTCAATCATAAGTGCTAATAAGACGAATGCAACATAAAATACATCTAATAAGATAATGAGAACGTTTATAAAAATAACGTCAGCTATTATATGACAAAAACAGTGGGGTAAAAAGAGCTGTCCAGTATCGCATTTGCAGCCATCAAAACCACTCACAAAATTTGTTTAACTAGTGATTGCTACTTATTTTATATCTGCTAGGATAATAAAAGTGATAATAAAAATTGAGCAATCAATGTCTACGCTGTTTTTATATTCAAGACAGCATCATATCACTATCCTCAGATAATCCCTACTCTCAGTAGTCTATCGTCGTTTTTGATTTAGCCGTTTTTATTAATTAATTTTAATCTGCATCAAATATCATATCCGATTCAATTTGATTTAAAAAACAAAACATACACCTACTTTTAGGGGTTTTTTGTAGCCTATCGCGCGCTTGTAAGCATTAAGAACAACATAATGCTCGTAGTATGCTGCTATAAATTTGTCTGTTTTATCTGAAATTAATATAACAAGGAGCAGTTATGAAAATAGGTATCCCAAAGGAAACAAAGAATAACGAAAACCGCGTTGGTCTAACCCCAAACGGTGTCAGTGCGTTGATCGATGACGGTCATGAAGTCCTCGTCGAAACAGATGCGGGCATGGGTTCACAGTTTACTGACGATGACTATAAAGAAGTGGGTGCAACCATTGTCGATAACGCTGCTAAAGCATGGGATGTCGAATTGGTTATTAAAGTAAAAGAACCACAGACTGACGAATATCAATATTTAACAGACGGTTTAATGTTATTTACCTATTTGCATTTGGCCAATGAGCCTGAGCTTGCCAAAGTATTGATTGATAACAAAATAACCGCCATCGGTTATGAAACCGTACAGCTGGCGGATAACTCGCTGCCACTGCTGACTCCGATGAGTGAAATCGCTGGACGCATGAGTACACAGATAGGCGCGCAGTTTTTGCAGTCTTTTTATGGTGGCAAGGGCATGTTGCTTGGTGGCGTACCAGGAGTAAAAAAGGGTAGGGTCACCATTATCGGCGGCGGCGTATCAGGGACTGAAGCGGCAAAAATCGCTGTTGGTCTCCATGCTAGCGTCACTATTTTAGATCTGGACCCCAAACGCCTGAAACAGTTATCGGAGATGTTTGGCAATAACGTGCAGACTCTCATATCCAATAAAGTCAACATTGCCGAGAGCGTAAGAGACAGTGACTTGGTCATTGGTGCGGTATTGATTCCAGGTGCAGCAACGCCGAAGCTGGTCACTGAAGAGATGATTCAAGAGATGAATGATGGTGGCGTGGTTATCGATATCGCGATTGATCAGGGCGGTTTATTTGAGACCACAGATCGAATCACCACTCATGATAAGCCAACTTATACCAAGCATGGTGTTATTCATTATGCCGTGGCCAATATTCCAGGAGCTGTACCGCGCACCTCAACCATCGCCTTGTCTAATGTCACCCTGCCGTATATACAAGCCCTTGCCAAAAAAGGCTTTAAAGATGCCTGTAATAGCAACGCCGCGTTAGCAAAAGGCGTGAATACCACGCAAGGTCATATGACCTATAAAGCCGTGGCAGAAGCGCTGGATTATAAATATAAGCAGCTGGACTCTTTGGTGGGCTAGGGTGGGCTGGTTTTATTAAAGCAACGCTAATCTTTTATTGAAAACACCCAAAAACCTGCCAGTCAATGATTGGCAGGTTTTTACTTTATAAGTCGGTTTTTGATATATTTGGTGTAATAGACATATTTCAGAAGAATGTCTTTTTAGAGGTTTTTTGATTAGAAATTTTCTGAGAAATCTATTAACTCTTCAGCGCGCGCTTTATTTTTAGATGCTAAACACAACGGGTGTGCTGGACTACCAATATACATGCCCTCTAAGCCACACTGTTGATTACGATAGTCTAGCCAACCGAGTTGTGATTTTTCAAAACTATCGGCATCAGTAGCGTTTCGTCCATTAGCTTTGAGAGATTTGTAGATTTTATTGTAAGCCTTATTCATGGCACTTTTATATTTTGGATCGGCATATCCAGCACATTCATAAAGTCTCGAATTATTTATCGTCTCATATTTGCTCATGCATTCATTATAATAATCCTTAAGCTCGGCATTTGCTGAAGTCATGCTTAAAATGCTGATTAACGTAGCCGTAACTATTGTGACACCAGTACTCTTCCAGTTCATTTTTCAAACTCCAAGTCCATTATTAAGATTAAATGAAAGTTTACTATAACAAATGTTTGTTAGTTAATGGGCTTGGATTTTCTATTACTTATTTAATTTGAAGTAAAGTGGTATAAATTAAATCAAAAATACCATAAGCATTGTTAAGCTGACTTTTTAAGCTAGAAATTAAAAAACAGACGACAACCACAGTCGCAATTTAAGCGACCAAAGTGGCTGAATACCGGTCAATCCTTGTGCCATCTCACCGTCTTTTAATATCACATACGATGGCGTAACTTGTCCTTGCCAGTCATCAAAAATGACTCCTTCTTGATCATTAACTGTCGTAAAACTATAGCTATGCTCATCAAGATAGCTATGCAACTCTTGATTTGAGCCTGATTTAATCGCAATAGTGACCACAGGATAATTATTTGCCGTGGCAAGTTTGTTTATAGTCGGCGAGGTGACGCTACATACAGGACACCACGTACCCCAAAAATAGACCAGCGTTGGTTTATCGTGGCTCATCGCTGCTAAGTCAACAGTTTGCCCTTGATAGTCGGTTAGTTGCAACTGCGGATTGGCTGGCATGACTGGTTGTCGCCACCAATTAATGGCCGTATAAATCACGGCAAATATTAGACCATATAATAATACCGTTTTTATTATCGACAGCGCTTTTTGCTGCGGGGTCTTTTTGGGATTTTCTTTAGGGTTTTCTTTTATCTTTTGAATATCAGTCGTCATAGTGGCTGCTTTTTTGCTGGATAGCTTTTAATAGATAAAAATAAACGGCTGAATGGTCAGCCGTATGATTAAAGTGTTTTAGTAACGAGTTTTAAGTATTATCCCATCTTTGCTCGTAGCAACTTAAGGCTTTTGTGCGCGGTCTTGTAATGGGTTGCCGATAAGGACGCTGCCTGAGTTTTCACGGCGCTCTTCATCGGTCAATTTACTTGCTGAAATTTTGGCTTTCTTTTTCCATTTTAAGCTAAACAGATCGTCACGGCGGTCAATCAAATTGTGTACCGAGCCTTCGTTGCGCACGTGGATAAGCTTGTCTAAATTTAAATCCGAAAAGAATACCATTTCGGTATTGGCGGTGGTTTCTGCCATAATCGCATCGTGAGGGAAGGCAAAATCTGACGGTGAGAAAATAGACGACTGCGCATACTGAATATCTAAGCTTTCGACTTGCGGTAAGTTACCAACTGAACCACAAATCATCACGTAACATTCGTTTTCAATCGCTCGTGCTTGGGCACAGTGACGCACACGCAGATAGCCGTTTTGGGTATCGGTCCAAAATGGTACGAATAAAATATCCATATCATCAAGCGCCATCAAGCGGGCAAGCTCAGGAAACTCGACGTCATAGCAGACCAAAATACCAATTCGGCCGGCATCAGTATCGAATACTTTGACTTCATCACCGCCTTCGATTACCCAAGCGCTACGCTCATGTGGGGTAATATGGATTTTGCGCTGTTCTTCTACCGTGCCGTCGCGGCGACAGAGGTAACTGACATTATATAAGGTGTCATTTTCATCAAGCAGGGGCATAGAGCCAGTGATGACGTTGACATTATAGCTGACGGCTAAGTGTGAAATCTCGTTTTTGAACCATTCGGTATAACCTGCCAAAAATCGAATAGCGATGTTTTGATCCGTCGATTCGCACAAACCCATCAATGGTGCGTTAAAAAACTCGGGCAAACAAGCAAAGTCTGAGTTGTAATCGGCCATAATATCGACAAAGAATTCGACCTGCTGGAGCAACTCTTCAGGCGACTCGACTTCACGCATTTGCCATTGAATACCCCCAATGCGCACCTCAGACTTTCGAGTATTTGGTTTGTAATCTTGTGGCTCATAATAAATGTTTGCCCACTCAAGTAAAGTGGCAAAGCCTTTAGATTGAGCGTCATCTGGTAAGTAGGCGGTCAAAATACGCTTGACGATAAAGCCATTCGATAATTGGAAAGACAACGCAGAGTCATGAATTTCACGAGCGGCAACCGCATCGATATAATCACCAGGCGTGAGGTCTTGGTGGTTATGATAATTGGGAATACGACCACCGGCCAAAATCGCGCGGAAGTTTAACTGGCGGCACAGCTCTTTACGAGCGTCATAAAGCCTGCGGCCTAAACGATAGCCGCGATATTCAGGATCAATTAAGGCATCGAGACCATAAATAGCATCGCCTTCGGGGTTGTCTCTGATAATTTCTTTATGACCAATCAAATCATCATAGGTGTGCGGGTTAGAAAACTTAGCATAATCAACGCGCATAGAGAGGACGATGCCGATCAGCCTATCATGGTCAAATAATGCAATCTGACCTTCAGGAAAGGCATCAATCAAAGTATGAATGGTGGTCTTTGACCATGCGCCGCCTAAGTTTACATAGACACGGTCCATCAGTTCCTTTAGTTGCAAATAGTCTTTTTTCTTAATTTCAGCAATCGTTAGATGAAAGTCGTCTATCTTTTCTATTTTACTCATAATATTCCTGTTTTGATGCTTTACTGGTTTTAGTAAGAGCGAATATGGTGGTGTGATAGCATGCAAACGGCCAAGCTTTTGTGTAACAAAGGCGATAAAGAAGTTTCAATCATAAAATATTACCGCTACAATAATTTATTGTTGTATTTACAATCGCTTATGGTTATATTTTAGCGTATTTTACCTATCTATTTTAGTGTTGCTGAAGTGGTTTTCAAAGCGCTTATATTAACGCGTTTATTATTGTGAAATTGGCTAGTTATGATAGCAAGCTGCATAACCAATAACAGTCTATCGCGGTAAATATTTGCTATGTTTTTGTGAGTTGCTTGCCGTACCTCTTGTTGATTTAGACATCTGTTGCTTATTTTTTAGTCGTATTGCAGCGGCTTTTTAGGATTGTTTTATGATGCCTTTAGATCATACCAATAAAGTCAGTACGTGGGACGAAATAGGGGATTCAGCTATCGTGCAATTGGTGTATGTCAGCACTCTGACCATGACCTCACGCTTAAACACCTCTATATTTGAGGAGGTAGAGTGCCACGCGCGTAATTATAATCAGCAGCATGGTATTACAGGTACTTTATGTTATGGTAATGGTCACTTTTTGCAATGTATCGAAGGCGAAAAGGCGCATGTATTTGCCTTAAAACAGCGTATCTTTACCGATAACCGTCATAAGAATGTCGAGATGTTATTGTTGCAAGCGATAGAGCATCGCAGCTTTGATGATTGGCGTATGCATTTGCTGTTTTTGGAGCGTTGGTTATGGTCACCTGCCACCAAAAGCCAAGCCGCACAGTTGTCACCGTTTTTGCCGTTTGCACCGCATGGTTGGGTGCCAGATCGTACCGAGCAGTTTTTACAAATCATCAAAGCTTTTGATAGTCCGCCACATGTCAGAGCAGCAGGCATTACTTATAATGCACTGGGTAATATGTTTCGTCATATCGCCGCGCCGCATCAAGCCTTTTTAATCGTTCAAGGTTTTCTGAGCGTGCTACTTATACTGGCGCTTATATTGCTATATTTATAAGTTAAAAAATCGTAAAGTTCATAAGACGAGTAACAAAAAAGACGCTAACATGCTCAGTTTAGCGTCTTTTTTGTTGGTAGTAGTGAAAAGCAGTATAGGCAGTTCCATATAAAATCGATACACTGATCGATACACAGGTAGCCACGTGCTACTGTTATAAATTTTTCTTGCTTGCTGTTCGCAAGCGTGACAGAGGCTGCGAAAAATTTACTCCAGTAGCACTTGTATCGGTTCTAAAGTGAATCAACTATATCAATACATCACATATCAAAAATTTTACCACGATTCATAATATTATTGGGGTCAAAGACTTTTTTGACCTCACGCAGATAGTCAATCTCAGCCTCGCTACGGCTATAGTTTAGATACGGCTTTTTAGTCATCCCCACGCCATGTTCTGCAGATACCGAGCCGCCATATTTTTGTACCGTCTCAAACACATGCTTATTGACGATTTGACACTCGGCAAAGAAATCATCTTTGCTCATATTTTCAGGTTTTAAGATATTAAGATGCAAATTACCATCACCGATGTGACCGAACCAGCACACCTCAAAGTCAGGATAATTGCTGCTGACGATATGATCAATCTCAGCGATAAATTCAGGAACATAACTGATGAGTACCGAAACATCGTTTTTATAAGGGGTAAATACCGAGATGGTCTCAGAAATATATTCGCGCAGTTTCCACAGCTCTTCAGCCTGTGCAATACTTTGACTCATGACTCCATCGACGACCCAACCTTGCTCCATACAATGCTCAAATATGGCCATGGCTTTATCCATGATTGGCTCGTATGGCGCTTCAAACTCTAACAGCGTATAAAACTTGGTACGCGATTCAAACGGTTCTTGTACTTGACCGTGTGCCATCAGTTTATCAATCGCCACATCATCAAAGAATTCAAAAGCGGTTAAATCAATCTTCGCTTGGAAGGCAGACAAGACATTCATCACATCATTAAAGTTGTCCATGCCGAGCACCATGACGTTTAAGTCTTGTGGCTGACGCTCAAGCTTGATTTGGGCGTGGGTGACCAAACCAAGCGTGCCTTCACTACCAATAAAGAGTTGACGCAAATCATAACCCGTGGCATTTTTTATCATCCCGCGATTGAGCTGCAAGATGTCGCCTTTACCCGTGACCACGGTCAGCCCCATAATCCATTGACGGGTCATGCCATAACGAATGACTTTAATACCACCAGCATTGGTACCAATATTGCCGCCGATTTGACTAGAGCCTGCTGAGGCAAAATCAACAGGATAATAGAGGTCTTTTGATTCGGCAAATTGTTGTAGTTGTTGAGTGACGACGCCTGCTTCAATTTCAACCATACGATCGGCAGGATAGAACTGACCAATATGGTTCATCTTATCCATACTGACCACAATCTCGCCATTGGCTGCCACTGCACCCGCAGACAATCCCGTACGACCACCACTTGGCGTTAGTACGACATTGTGCTCGTTGGCAAGTAGGACGATGGCTTGTACTTGCTCGGTGGTCTTTGGAAAAACGATGGCCGCAGCATTAGGGGCAAAGTGCTTAGTCCAGTCTTTGCCCCAATGTTCTAAGCTTTCGCTATCGGTTTTGATTTGGTTGGCGTCAAACTGATGAGTATTTAGCAGAGTGCTTAAAATGTTTTGAACGGCAGCAGTAGGGGTGTCGGATGTGCTTTGGCTAGATAAAGAAGTCATGGTCAAATCTCGGTATAAACGTAAGTGCTATGCATAAAAAGGATTATTATATCGCTAAATTGATATATCTAGGTGTACATAAGTATGTTTATATAGGGCGTGTTGAACCTTCACAAGTTGAAGCTTCACAAATAGTCGCGGTCAGTTCAAAATAAAAGCGATACGACTTTAGTAAATTAAATTTAGTAAAGTAAAAAGTAACGTGCTATTGCTATAATTTCTCTTGTTTGCCGTTCGCAGGCTTGCCAGCGATTGCAAAAAAATGATAGCCAATAACACTGTGTCGTTTTTAAAATGAATCTATTATATAACGTTTAGATAAACTGATTCACTATAGCATAAAAAGTTTTCAGGCTTGATAACCAATAATTCATCTAATCTGCTAACATCGCCGCCCGATTTTGTGTAAGATATCCAAACTGTTTTCGTTTCATCCATCATAAGTTATCGCTTAGATAATTTTATAAGACAATTATAGGACAGTTCTCATATGGCGTTATCACTCCAAAAAGACAAAATCCGGTTTTTATTGCTTGAAGGTCTACACGACAATGCTTTAAAAGTATTAGAAGGCGCTGGTTATCATAATATTGAGAATATCAGTCACGCTCTAGATCAAGATGAGCTGATCGAAAAAATTAAAGATGCCCACTTCATTGGTGTTCGCTCGCGCACCCAGTTGACCCGTGAAGTACTTGAGCATGCAAACAAGTTGATCGGTATTGGCTGCTTTTGTATCGGTACCAACCAAGTAGATTTGGACGCGGCACGTGATTTGGGTATTCCCGTCTTTAACGCGCCATTTTCGAACACACGTTCGGTGGCTGAATTGGTATTGGCGGAAGCCATTATGCTATACCGCGGTATTCCTGAAAAGAATGCAACGGTACATCGCGGCGGCTGGGGCAAATCGGCGACCAATTCTCATGAAGTGCGCGGCAAAACCATCGGTATCGTCGGTTACGGTTCTATCGGCTCGCAACTGTCTGTATTGGCAGAAAGTTTCGGTATGAAAGTCATTTATCATGATGTAGTGACCAAATTACCACTTGGCAACGCCGTACAGGTCAGTAGCTTAGAAGAGCTACTATCGACTGCTGATATCGTCACCTTGCATGTGCCTGATGTCCCAAGCACGCGCTATATGATGAAAGCTGAGCAGTTCGCGCATATGAAAGATGGCAGCTACTTTATCAACGCTGCTCGTGGTACGTGTGTTGAGATTGATGACCTTGCGGCTGTACTTGAGTCTGGCAAAGTATTGGGCGCGGCGATTGATGTGTTCCCAAAAGAGCCAAAATCTGCTGATCAAGAGTTTGAATCCCCACTGCGTAAGTTTGATAATGTCATCTTGACCCCGCATATTGGTGGCTCAACGCAAGAAGCACAGGCCAATATCGGTCTAGAAGTCGCAGATAAGTTCGTCAGATATTCTGATCAAGGCGACACGGCGACAGCTGTGAACTTCCCAGAAGTTTCTCTGCCGTTCAAAGAAGGCTCGCATCGTCTGTTACATATCCACAAAAACGTCCCAGGCGTACTGTCACAGATTAACCGCTTATTTGCTGAAGCACATATCAACATTTTAGCGCAGAGCCTAATGACTGAAGGTGATGTGGGTTATCTGGTGATGGATGTTGATTATAACGATTCAACAGCGGCTTTAGATCAGTTAAAAGACGTCGAAGAAACCATTCGCGTGCGTATTTTGTTCTAAGTAGCACTTATATTTAGATAACACGGATATTTAAATAGCAGGTAGATCTAAAATTAAACGCTCGTATATCGATAGCAGGCAATTGAAATAATTGTCTGCTATTTTTTTGTCGGTTATTCTTTGTTCAACTGTTTTCGTCTAACGGGTATTGATTAGCACAATCACCACAGCCTATAAAACTTTATTATATAAATTAACATTTTCTTTACAATGATATCTGTATGACAACTTATACTAAACGAACATATTGCTCAGACACAAAGTTAATTGCTTCTTCGTTATGATATGAAGTGAAGTAGTGAGGCAACTATCTAATAGACGCCTAGCATGATAAATAGAACCAAATTAGTATAAATAAATGAAACGTTATATAAGGGTTTTTATGAAAACAACGATGATAAAAGCTGCTGCATTAGGTGGCGTGCTGGCTATGAGTGCGACAGCAAGTTTTGCGGCTGGTGACCAAGATAAATATCAGTTATCGAGTCATATCCTAGATATTAGTACAGGCAAGCCTGCACCAAATGTCGATGTAAAACTTATGATGCAAGATGATGGCGCCTGGAAATTACTTAGTACTAAAACGACCGACGACAATGGCCGTATTAATAACTTTTTACCAAATAGTGGCAATGTCGATCACGATGGTACGTATAAGTTAATATTTGAGACGACACCTTATTTTCGTAATCAAAGCTTAGAGTCTTTTTACCCTTATGTTGAAGTGAATTTTAATATCGAAGGCGACAAGCATTATCATGTGCCAATTACCTTGTCAGCATACGGCTACAGCACTTACCGTGGTAGCTAATACCAAACCCAAAAGGTAAGATTGGCTGTGTCAAACTTGTTTAGTCTACAAGAGGTAGTACTTACACGCGTTTTTCTTGCCACTCTAATTTTTGTGAATGGTATAAGTTTTATTAAGTACACGTTTTAGAAGAAAGTAAAAATAAGAAAAGCCCCGATCAATTTGATTGGGGCTTCTTTATGGCTTTTTTCGGCGTCGTTTTATTTTGCTTTGGCTTTATTGGCAGCTTCTGCTTGCAGGCGAGCTTCTGTTTTAGCTGCTTTACGTTTTTCAATCACATCGATGACGTCGCTACCGATATGAGCTTCGCCACGTTTTTTGGCCAGCTGCATCTGATGCTCACGCTCACGGAAACGGGCTTTTTGCTCATCGGTGGCTTTATCGATACAGTGCGGGCATGATTCGCCTTTGATATAGGCAGAGCTTTGCATCTCATCGACAGTAATTGGCATACGACAAGCAAAACATTGCTCATAGTTGCCTTTTTCTAGGTTATGATTGACTGATACACGGTTGTCAAAGACAAAGCAATCGCCTTGCCACATAGACTCATTGGCAGGGATTTCTTCTAGATATTTTAAGATACCACCTTCTAAATGGTAGACCTCTTCAAAGCCTTGTTCGCGCATAAATGCTGTGGATTTTTCACAGCGGATACCACCGGTGCAGAACATCGCAACTTTTTTATGTTTGCTTGGATCCATCTCTTTGGCGACGTATTCTGGAAATTCGCGGAACGTTTCGGTATTTGGGTTGACCGCATTTTGGAACGTACCGATTTGTACTTCGTAGTCGTTACGCGTATCGATAAGGATAACATTAGGGTCTGAGATAAGCGCATTCCACTCGCTTGGTTTAACGTAACGTCCGACCGATTGTAATGGGTCGATGTCTTCTACGCCCATAGTGACGATTTCTTTTTTGAGCTTCACTTTGGTGCGATAAAAAGGCTGGGCATCGGTATAAGACTCTTTAAAGGTAAAGCTGCCAATCGCTTCGATACTACGCAGATAATCAAGGACGTTATCAATTCCTTGGCGTGTGCCAGAAATCGTTCCGTTAATACCTTCAGCAGCAATCAATAATGTGCCTTTAACTTCGTTATCGAGCATGGTGTTTAAAATTGGCTCGCGGTATTGCTCGAAATCAGCAAAGCGGGTGAATTTATAAAGGGCAGCAACGACGATGTTGTTGGTGACGCTATCGTATTCGGTCGCATGGGTTGGTGCTTTTACGTTAGTAGCTTGTGAGGTACTCATGTTTTTCTCCTGCTGGCTAGGTCGCAAACCTAGTGCATTGGGTGGACAGTCAAACCCATATCAATACGCTATTGTGTCATCCTCGCTTGATGTACTTTGGATACTATCTGCGCTCGGTTTCCTTATATCGTAATCACTCGGGTTAGACTTTGTTAGTTTAGAAAGGGTTATAACATTGGTGCAGTTGTGGAATTAACCAAATGCGCGCGTAGTGTAGCAAATTTGATGGGGTTTTTGCAGATTTATCGATACGTTTATCGAAACAATATAGCGTAGAACAATGATGAAAAACAAAAAACCCAGCTAATAAGCTGGATTTTTTTATTATGCTCTAAACTATTAAAAGCTTACTTACTTTGAAACCAAGTATCTGCTTTGCTGCGAGCGCTAGCAATGTCTGAGCTTGATAAGTTCAATGCCAACTGGCCGATTTTGCCACGTGCTTTGTTACGCACTTTTTCGTCAAGCATGCCATCGCGAGCAGCCAAGTCGTACCATTTATAGGCATCAACCAGATTTTTTTGTTTCTCATCTAACAGTGCAAGCGTATAGCTGGCACGGTTATCACCGCGCATCGCCGCTTTTTCTAACCAAACGCGGGCTTGTTGTAGGTTAGGTTTTACACCTTCGCCGCGCAAGTACATAATGGCAAGATTTAGCTGGGCAGGGGCAACACCTTGCTGGGCAGCTTTGGTATACCATTGGATGGCTTGTGGTGTATTTTGAGCAATACCTTGGCCTTTTTGTAGGCGCTTGGCTAAATAAAACTGGGCGTGATGATTGCCTTGAGCAGCGCTCGCAGACAGCTCACTAACCGGCATCAGCTCAAAACGAGAGGTATCAAGTGGCACGTTCGATATTAACTCAGCATTGGCTAAGCCCGCACAAGAAAATAATGCAGTAAACAACGCAGCTTTTAATAATTTCATAGCAGCTCCAAAATTAGGCAGTTAATAAGCAAAAAGAATGGTACCGCTAAACATTGTCTCGCTAAAGACAGTTAGACGGCGATAACAATTAGGTGGACCCTTGCGATACCAACTTACCTAATTATTAGTAATGTAACCAATGATGATAGCGTCATATTGACTCTAGTCGATCCGATAAACGGTCGTAATTAGGGTCTGGCTGACACTGTTTTGTTAGCTTAACACCCAAACTTACGAAACTCAAATACTAATTACAAGATTTAATAGCCAATTATACGTTATTGTCTCCAGTAAAATCATACAGTTACTAGAGGGTAAGAAAATAATAACACTTTGTTAGGATTTATGGAATATTCAAATGTGGCACTGGTGGTATAGTTAAAATACTTTAAAAACGCTACGATACTGCGGGTATAGTTTTTTTGTAGCCTCTGTCTGCGTAGGCACAGCAAGCTAGAAAAAACGGTACCTGCAGTACGTGATGTATCGATTTTACTTTTCACTGACTATAGTTAAGGTATTTGAATGTTCCACAGGCGCTAAGGTTGAAACACGGCTTATTGTAGAGTGGCTATTAGTTTATATGGTTGCATAGCCAATAGCACTGTATCTTTTTTAGATTGAGTTGATCATAGCCATACCTACTGCCATTGCTATGGCTTTTGCTTAGTAACACGATAGATGGCAACATCTGCCAACAGGTTGGGAGCCTGCCGTATCAAAGCAGTCATCAGTGGTGTATGCGCTTTTTCAGAATCACTGACGGCGAAACGGCTGATAATATGAATATCATGCTCAGTGCAAAGCTGTTCAAAATCCTTAAAAGTGCACAGATGAATGTTTGGGGTGTTATACCATTCATAAGGCAAGGCTTCTGAGACGGGCATTAGCCCCTTTAGCCCTAAATGTAGTCGGTTTTGCCAGTGCGCAAAGTTAGGGAAGGTGATGACCGCCTCGCGCGCGACTCGCAACATATCAAGCAGTAACACATCAGGCGATTTGACGGCTTGTAACGCCCGCGCCATCACCACCGTATCGAAGCTATTATCAGCGAAACGCGCTAAGCCGTCATTGAGGTCTTGCTCGACAATGGATAAGCCATTGGAGATCGCCTCGTTGATTTTGTCTTCGTCAATCTCAAGCCCGTATCCAGTCACGCCGCGATTTTTTTGTAAATGGGCGAGCAGCTCACCGTTACCACAACCCAAGTCTAAAACGTGTGAGTTTGGAGCAATCCAGCGCTCGGCCAATTGATGATCCATTCTCATGAGCGCGCTCCTGATTCTTTATAACTGCTTTGATGATTGTTTTTCTTGCTGTTTTGATCGTTACTTTTTGACAGGCTATCTTTTGACTTATTCGCCGTGATAAAGGGAGCATTCAAAAACCCTCTGACCGCGCCCATATAACGTGGAATATCAAATAAAAATGAGTCATGGCCATGCGGTGCATCGACATTGATATAGCTGACTGGCTTACCAGTGGCCATCAGTGCATCGACGATTTCTTGTGAGCGCTCCGGTGCAAAACGCCAATCTGTGGTAAATGACACGATTAAATACTGGCATTGTGTATGGGCAAAGGCGGCTTTCAATGCCGTTAGCTCTTGCTGATGGATATCCTCGCTCTCATCTACGGCTGCTACCGCGTCCTTTGGTTCATTTTTTTGCGCAGGTTGTTGAGCGTCTTTGACTGACGCAGCAATAGAGTCTTTGAGCTGTGCTGATGATGCGGTAGGCACTGATGGATGTGATTGTTCTGATGACATTGATGGCTTTAATGGATAATCACGAGTCGGGTCAAAATAATCTAAAGCTTTGGTCATGAGCAGATAAGTATTGGCGTCGAAGTTCTCGCTAAAGCGTTCGCCTTGATAGCGTAGGTAGCTCTCGACTTGGAACTCAACATCGTAGCCATACATAAATTTGCCAGATTTTAAATCACGACCGAACTTGGCTTTCATCGCATCGTCGGTCAAATAGGTGATATGACCAACCATGCGTGCCAATATCAGCCCGCGACGAGGATAAGTGCCCGCTTGCAAATAGCGTCCGTCTTTAAAGTCGGGATCAGAAAGAATGGACTGGCGCGCCACTTCATTAAAAGCAATATTCTGGGCAGAGAGCTTAGGGGTACTGGCGATAATGACGCAGCGTTTTAACCGATTTGGATAGTCAACTGACCATTGCATGGCCTGCATGCCACCCATTGAGCCACCGACAATGGCATGCCAAACATCAATACCTAGACGGTCTGAGAGCATCGCTTGGGTCTTTACCCAGTCTTTAATCGTGATGAGTGGAAAGTCAGGGCCATAAACTGCTGCTTCGTTGGCCTGATTGTTTTTGTCTGAATTGTGCTGGTCTGAGCCGACACTTTCTGGATTAATCGTCGTTGGGCCAGTAGAGCCAAAACAGCTACCAATATTATTGACGCAGACCACATAAAATCGATTGGTATCGATGGCTTTGTTGGGGCCAATCATATTGTCCCACCAGCCCGCCTTTTTATCATCGGCATGATGAAAGCCTGCCGCGTGATGGCTGCCTGAAAGGGCGTGGCAAATGAGTATGGCGTTTGATTTGTCACTATTCAGCGTGCCGTAAGTTTCGACTATCAGATCAAATGACGGCAAAGTGCGATTACACTCTAAGGTCAACGGCTCGGCGAAATGAAAATTCTGGGGAGTAACGATGCCCACCGAATTAGATTTATTTGTGGGGGACTGGTCACTGGTATTATCAGGGCGTGCGTTCAAATCTACCTCGCAAGACAACAATCATCAATAAAATAAGAAGGGGACTATGTCGACGGACTGTTTTATCGACATTTTTTTAAACGGTTTTTGTCTACACTGTTTCTTTGTTTGACAATGTGCTTGCCTATTGTATGGCGATGCGCGTATGAGTACAACCTTCGAAAGTAGTCTTTCGAGCTTAGTTTTTATAGCAAGTAAATAATGGATAAAATCTATGGTTCACCACTGCGTATCAAATTGTATAAAGACACTTTTGCAATGCGTAGCCAATGGATAAAATGCTACACTAACATGGTGTTACTTTAATCATGTCTTAATAATCCTATCTCTAACAACCTGACCATAAAATAGTGCTGCTATGAAACCTGAACTGCCCCCACGTATTGCCGTCTTACTTGTTAACCTTGGTACACCAGATGAGCCGACTGCGCCTGCTGTGCGACGTTATCTTAAACAGTTTTTATCAGACCCACGAGTGATTGAGATTCCCAAGTTTTTATGGGCAATTATCCTTAATATTTTTGTGTTGCCAAGTCGTCCTAAGCGTGTGGCCAAAGCCTATGCCAGTATTTGGGAAGGTGATTCGCCCATTCGTAAGATATTAAACAGCCAAGTTGAGATGCTAGAGCCACGCTTGGCCGATAGTGTCGCCCCATTTCGGGTTTCTGTACACTCTGCGATGAGCTATGGCAATCCTGGATTGCCTGATGTGATGGATACTTTGCGTGATGAAGGTGTTGACCATTTTGTTATCTTGCCATTGTTTCCACAGTATTCCGCATCTTCTGGCGGCGCGGTCTATGATGCGCTGACCAAGTGGACGCTTAAGCAACGTAATTTGCCAAATTATACGATAGTCAAAGATTACTTTGCCCATCCGTTATATATTCAGGCGTTGGCCGATTCGATTCGCCGTTTTCAAGCAGAGCATGGCAAACCTGAAAAGCTGATGTTTAGCTTTCACGGTATCCCGCAGCCTTATGCCGATAAAGGTGACCCGTATCCTAAGCGCTGCAAATGTACCGCAGCGCAAGTCGCCCAGGCGCTTGGCTTAAAAGACGATGAATGGATTATCAGTTTCCAGTCGCGCTTTGGTAAACAAGAGTGGGTGAAACCTTATACTGACGTGGTATTAGAGGATTGGGGCAAGTCTGGTGTGCGCTCAGTACAAGTGATTAGTCCGGCATTCTCAGCGGATTGTTTAGAGACGCTAGAAGAACTGGCCATTGAAAACCGTGATAACTTTCTCAGTGCAGGCGGGCAAGAGTATCATTATATTCCCGCCTTGAACCTCGATGAGGCGCATATCGACTTGCTTGAAGCATTAAGTGCGCCATTGGTAAAAGGCTGGGCGGGAACGCTAGATGGTTGGGCATAATTGATTGAATTTTAAAATCATAAAAAAATACCGGACTTAACGTTCGGTATTTTTTTATCTACATAATTGTAGGATACGACTTATGAAATAAAGTTGGGATTTTATCCATTGACAGGTAAACTATGGCGGAATAAAGTTTTCTAGGGGCTGTATAGAATTCAAATCAGCGGCAGCCAGATAAAGACACAAGCGAGAA